>JBEKAW010000134.1:0-7294 GCA_050015715.1 Candidatus Krumholzibacteriaceae bacterium | reverse complement strand
GTGCGAAGCAACGTGATCCGTGCCGGAGCGCACGAGTTCTACGAAGGGCTGGGGTTCAACCGGTTCAAGTCGCAGGCGATCTTCTCCAAGTCCGTGGGAAGCGCATGCAGGAGCGACAGTCATGGTTAAGCATATCGTGCTGTGGCGCCTCAAGGCTACGGCGGCCGGCCGGAGCGGCGCCGAGAACGCGAAGATCATAAAGCAGAAGCTCGAATCCCTGCGGGGGGTCATTCCGGGACTTCTGAAGAGCGAAGTCGGAATCGATTTCGGCAAGACGGGGGAGTCCTGCGACATTGCGCTTTACAGCGAGTTCGAGTCGAGAGAGGCGCTTCGGCTCTATCAGGAGCATCCCGCGCATCAAGCTGCCGTGCAGTTCATCCGCGAAGCGCGCGATGAACGGTACGTCGTCGATTACGAGCCCTGATCCGGCTCGCCGGATGCAGAGGGCGGTTTCGACAGCAAGGCGGTCCGTCGCTCATGATCCGCGTGACCAGATCCATCGCCATTGACGACTCCGAGATCACATTCGAGTTCATCCGGTCCTCGGGCCCGGGCGGCCAGAACGTGAACAAGGTCGCCACCGCCGTTCGCCTGCGTTTCGACGCTCGCCGGTCCGTGTCCCTTCCGGCCGACGTCCGGGAGCGATTGATCCGCCTCGCCGGAAAAAGGGCGGGAGAGGACGGAGTTCTCATGATTCTCGCCAGGCGGCGCCGGACGCAGGAGGCGAACCGGCGCGATGCCGTGGAGCGACTCGTCGCGCTCACCGCACGGGCCGCCGAAAGGCCCAGGTCGAGACGCGCGACGAGGCCCACAACGGCGTCGAGGGAGAGGCGGCTGGACGCGAAACGCCTCCGAGCGGGAAAGAAAGCGGCGCGCCACGCGATCCGGCACGCGGACGAGTAGATTCTCGCGGGCACTAAAGAAGGCCCGCGATTCGGAGCGGCTCGAGCAAAAGGAGGGGAGCATGAGGGTAGGGGGATGGATCGTCGTTCTCGCGGTGCTCACGGCGACGCCCGCGAGGGGAATGGCCACGGCAGTTACGGACATGGCTGGGGGCTTTTCGATCAAGATGAGCTTCAACGTGAGCGCTTATCCGAGCGATCAGAACATCACGGGGATCACGTATCCTGTCACTGGCGACACCCCTCAGCGTCTCGATGCGAAGAGCGTGATGCTGTATCATTTTGACAACAAATTCGGCCGGACGGCCTATGGCGCGCTATGCTACCGGGCGACAAACAGCGTCGAGTTCGAGATGGGTTTCGGCTATAACGACATGCAGCTGGAAGTTACCCAGCATAACAATCTCGGACGCTGGTACAAGTCCGGCAGCACGCCGCAGTACGTTTGGGACGAAACGGCGTTCGACACGCAGAGGGACAACAAGTTCAGCATCATAACGATTCGCCCCGGAGCCAATTTCAGGATGTCATCGAAGCCCCGTATAGTTCCGTTTATCAGCGTCGGCTTGGACGTGATGATTGTGAAGGCGAAGACGACGCTCGATCATGTACACCCATACGTCACGCCCCAGGGACCCGACTATGACCTCAACACAACAATGGAAACAATGGATGTTGAGGGGAGCAATACGGTTGTCGGCATGGATCTCGGGAGCGGTCTGGAGTTCAAGATCGCGCCCGCGATCAGTGTGAGCTTCACCGTCGCGTATCTGTTTCAGTTTCAGAAGGCGTTCAGCGACTTCGGTCAGTATATAAAGGATAACGCGGTCGATCCCGGGATCAAGGCCGCCACGTACTACTCCGACGGGATGAATGTAACGAACGTGAGCTTCGGGCTCGGCATGAAGGTGTATCTATGAAAGAGACCTCACGCATCAGAATGTTGATGTTTCTCCTTTTTCTCGCGACGATTCCGTTTCTCGGGGCTGGAGGATCCCCCGTGAAATCCGGGGGCGCCGCGGGCGCGGCCGCCGCGCTCGTCGACTACGTCCGCCCCTTCGTCGGCACGCAGGGGGAGGGCAACACCTATCCCGGCGCCGCGGCGCCGTTCGGGATGGTTCAGCTCAGTCCCGATACGGACAAGGAGCTCTGGGAGACGGCCTCGGGATACGAGTACTCCGACAGCTCGATCATCGGATTCAGTCTGACTCATCTCAACGGAACGGGCATCCCGGATCTGGGCGACTTCCTGTTCACGCCCGCCGTCGGAACGCCGAAGTTCATTCCGGGCTCGAAGGCGCGCCCCGACTCCGGCTATCGATCTCCGTACTCTCACGCGGACGAGTCCGCGTCCCCCGGATACTACCGTGTGCGTCTCCGGAATTCGGGCGTCACCGTCGAGCTCACCGCCGCGGACCGCTCGGGGATCATCCGGCTCACGTACCCGGCGAGCGACAGCGCGTTCGTCCTCGTCGATTTGAAGCACGTTCTCAGGTGGGACGTCGTCTGGTCGGATCTTCGCGTCGAGAACGACTCGACGATCACGGGGTTTCATCTCGTGAACGGGTGGGCCAAGGAGCGCTACCTCTATTTCGCCGCGCGCTTCTCGCGGCCCTTCGACGACTACGGAATCATGAAGGATGGGAAAGCGGTCGTCTACAACACGTACCGGTTCCGCAGCCGTTCGGAGGCCACGGGCAAGAGCATTCAGTTCTATGCGCGCTACAAGACCCGGAGCGGCGAGGCCGTTCTGATCAAGGTCGGAATATCGGCGACGAGCGCCGCGAACGCGCTGAAGAATCTCGAGGCCGAGATCCCCGACTGGGGCTTCGACCGCGTGCTCCGCGAAACGCGCGAGAAATGGAATCGCGAGCTCGCCCGCATCGAGATCGACGGCACGCAGGAGGAGAAAGAGACCTTTTACACGTCGATGTATCACGCCTTCCTCGCGCCGGAGCTCTATGAGGACGTGACGGGCGAGTACCGGGGGCTCGATCAGAACATTCACCGCGCCGCGGGTTTCACGAACTACGCGGTCTTCTCCCTGTGGGACACCTATCGCGCGACGCACCCGCTCTTCGCGCTCATTCAATCGGAGCGCGACGCGGACATGATCAACTCGATGCTCGCGCACTACGATCAGAGCGTCGAGCATCTTCTCCCCGTGTGGTCGCTTCAGGGTAACGAGACGTGGTGCATGATCGGGTACCACTCCGTGCCGGTCATCGTCGACGCCTATATGAAGGGGGTCAAGGGGTTCGACGCGCGACGGGCCTACGAGGCGATACGGACGACGGCGATGAATCCCGACTACGATAACGTCGCGACGTACGCCCGGCTCGGCTGGGTCCCCTTCGACAGGGAGAACGAGTCGGTCTCGAAGACCCTCGAGTACGCGTATGACGACTACTGTATCGCGCAGATGGCGAAGTCGCTCGGCAAGAAGGACGACTACGATTATTTTCTGAAACGCTCGGAAAGCTTCCGCAACATCTTCGACCCGTCGTTCGGCCTGATGCGGGGGAAGGACTCGCAGGGGCGGTGGCGCACGCCCTTCGAGCCGCACCGCTACGTCGAGGGGGGCGACATCACGGAAGGGACGAGCTGGCAGTACACGTGGTACGTCCCGCAGGACGTTCAGGGGCTCATCGCCCTGCTCGGCGGCCCGCAGCGATTCGCGGCGAAGCTCGATTCCCTCTTCATCGTGCGGGCGGAGGAGAGCAAGGGCGTGGACGATATCCTCGGCAGAATCGGAGAGTACTGGCACGGGAACGAGCCGAGTCATCACATTGTCTTCCTGTACTGCTACGCGGGTCAGCCGTGGAAGACGCAGAAGCTCGTTCACGAGATCATGAGCACGCAGTACGGCAACAAGCCGAACTCCCTCTGCGGGAACGACGACTGCGGGCAGATGTCCGCCTGGTACATCTTCAACGCGATGGGCTTCTATCCCGTCTGTCCGGGAAGCAGCTGCTACGTGATCGGGAGCCCGACGATCCCGAAAGCCGTGATGCATCTGTCGAACGGAAAAAGCTTCACGATGACCGCCGAGAACCTCTCGGACCGGAACGTCTACATTCAGGCGGTTCGATTGAACGGCAAGAGCTGGGCCAAACCGTATCTCCCATACGATGAGCTGAAGGACGGCGGGAGCATCGTGTTCACGATGGGGCCCGAGCCCAACACGAAATGGGGGCTCGATTCCGACGTTCCGCATTGAGCTTTTGACGTCCAATTTCCGGTGGCGGGATTCCCGGGCCGGAGTATCTTGCTGTCGTAGCACAGTGCACGCGACACGAGACACCGAGAAAAGGAGAGAGTCATGAAGCCCGCCCCGAATCGCACCGAGATGGACCGGGCGTTCCGGAACAGGGACGCCTCGTACGACGGTTTGTTCTATATCGGCGTCCGGACAACGGGCATCTTCTGCCGTCCCTCGTGCCCGGCCCGGAGACCGCTTCCCCGAAACGCCGAGTTCTTTCAGAGCGCGCGGGAGGCGCTCTTCGCCGGGTACCGGCCGTGCAAACGCTGCGAGCCGCTGAAGGCGGCGGGAGACCTGCCGCCCTGGATATCGGCGCTTCTCGATCGCGTCGAGAATGACACGTCGGCGCGCATCAAGGACGCCGAGCTTCGCTCGTCCGGCCTCGAGCCCGCGAAGGTGCGGCGCTTCTTCCTGAGCCGTTTCGGAATGACGTTTCAGGCGTACTGCCGCGCGCGGCGGCTCGGCAGGGCCTTCGACGAGATCAAGAGCGGCTCGCGCCTCGACGACGTCATTCTCTCGCACGGATACGAGTCGCACAGCGGTTTTCGCGACGCCTTCTTCAATCGTTTCGGGAAACCGCCGGGAAAGGCGAAAGGCGAAGATTACATCAGGATTTCGTGGGTGGACACGCCCCTCGGCCCCATGGCCGCGGGGGCGACCGCGAAAGGCGTCTGCCTTCTCGAGTTCACCGACCGGAGGATGCTGGAGGCGCAGTTCGAGGCTCTCTCGAGGAGATTCGGCATGTCCATTGCGCCGGGGGAGAACGAGCTCGTCGCGAAGCTGCGGAGCGAGCTGGACCTCTATTTCTCGGGCCGTCTCAAACGCTTCACGGTGCCGATCGAATATCCGGGCAGCGATTTTCAGGTCCGGGTCTGGAGGGCGCTCCTCGGCATTCGGTACGGCGAGACGCGGAGCTACGAGGACGTCGCCCGGGCTCTCGGCGCGCCCGGTGCCATGCGCGCGGTCGGCCACGCGAACGGGCTCAACAGGATCGCCATCGTCATTCCGTGCCACCGGGTGGTCAACAAGAGCGGCGAGCTCGGCGGGTACGGCGGCGGGCTCTGGCGAAAGAGGCGCCTCCTGGCTCTCGAGCAGGGGGAGGCGTTCCGGTGAGCCGCACGTCCGATTTTCGCCGGTCACTCATCCTGCGAATCGGTTTCGAGCGACTCGTCGAGATCTTTCTCGTCTCGGCCGTGGTCTCCGTTCTGTGCATCCGGGCCGCTCTTTCCATCACCGGCTACCCGCAGATCGGCGGGGGCGGTCTCCACGTCGCCCACGTGTTGTTCGGCGGGCTCGGTATGGCGATCGCCCTCGTGCTCATGATGGTGTCGCTCACCGAACCGGCGATAAATCTCGCGGCGGTGATCGGCGGCGTCGGATTCGGCGCGTTCATCGACGAGATCGGAAAGTTTCTCACGAGCGACAACGACTACTTCTACCGGCCAGCCGTGGCGGTCATGTACATGACCTTCGTCGCCATCTATATCGCCGTCCGCTCGATCGAGCGCCGCGCCCGTCCTTCACAGGGGACGTACCTCGCGAACGTTCTCGATCTGACCAAGGAAGCGGTCGCGGGAAACCTGGACGAGGAGGAAGCGCGGCGGGCGCGGGAATACCTTGCCCGATGCGATCAGGGCGATCCGGTGGTCGTCTCGATCGGGACGGTCCTCGACCGGATCGGGAGCGCGCCGCTGCACGCGCCCGGGCTCATCGCGAGAAACAAGAACCGTATGCGGTCGCTGTACCGGGGCGTCATGCAGCAGCGCTGGTTCACGACGCTCGTGGTGTCCGTTTTCGTCGGGACCGGTCTCGTCGCGTTCGTGCAGGGGATCGTCGTTCTCGCCGGCAAGCGCCGGAGCGAGCTCTCGTTCGCGGGCTGGGGGGAGCTCGTGTCCGACCTCGCGGTCGGCGTCTTCATCGTTCTCGGGCTGATACGCATGCGGGGGTCGCGGCTCGCCGCCTATCGTATGTTCGCCCGCGCCGTTCTCGTCAGCATATTTCTCGCCCAGATGTTCGCCTTCTATCGCATCCAGTTCTGGGCGATCGCCGGGCTCGCCGCCGTTGTTCTGTTCTGGAGAATCCTGCAGTACATGATCGGGGAGGAGGAGGCGAGGTTGCATGGCGGAGGGCGGGCCGGCGGGAGGCCCTTGGGATGATCATTGACGAACCGATCGCATATGCGGTGCGCCTGGTCGAAGGCATATGCCGCGTTGCGGCGAGCGCGGCGATGGAGTACCATTCGCCGAATCTTATGGACTTCTGGGGGAAATAGCGCGAGGTATCAGACATGAAAACGTACAGGAATGTCGAGAAGCTCTTCGCGAAACACGGGTTCACGGACTTCACGTGGATCAGGCCCGCTGACATCGTCGTCTCCCGTTGGGTGCGGATGAAATGCACGTACGGGTGCGGCGAGTACGGCAGGAACGCCTGCTGTCCCCCGAACGTCCCT
Organism: Candidatus Krumholzibacteriaceae bacterium; assembly: GCA_050015715.1. GTDB lineage: Bacteria > Krumholzibacteriota > Krumholzibacteriia > Krumholzibacteriales > Krumholzibacteriaceae > SSS58A. The sequence continues at coordinate 678 of JBEKAW010000134.1, read as the reverse complement.
TCCGTCCCGGAATGCCGCGAGTTTTTCGATGAATACGGGGCCGCCGCGATATTCCACTTCGAAAAGCGCGTGAGACTACCCGAGGACCGAAAGCCGTGGGCGCGGCGAATCAACCGGGCCCTCCTGAAGCTCGAACGCGAGGTCTTTCTCGCGGGCTACAAGAAGGCCTTTCTGCTCCCGATGGATTCCTGCGAGCTCTGCGCCGCCTGCGCGTGCTCGAGGGATCTGTGCAAGAATCCGAAGCTCGCGCGCCCGACGCCGGAAGCGCTGGCCGTCGACGTCTTCGCGACCGTCGGGCGGTGCGGCTATCCGATAGAGGTTCTTTCGGAGTACTCGCAGCCGATGAACCGCTACGCGTTTCTTCTGCTCGAGTAGGGCATCCCCCAGCGCAAAGACGGGCTTGACGGGCGCGCCGCCGCTGCATATAATGTTTTGCATGCATAATGTTTGAACTGAGAACAAATGCCATGAATTGCACAGCGGAAAAGAGATACGAGCGGCGGCGGGAAGCGGGGCAGATCGTGAAATCGATCCGCCTCGTCAAGGAAGTGCATCAGCGCTATTCCTGGGAGCTCATGAAGAAATACCGGATGACGGGGCAGCAGGCGGGGGCGCTGAGCATCGTCGCGCATAACCCCGGAATCTCCCTCGGCGAGCTCGGTGGGCAGATGTATCTCC
>JBEKAW010000133.1:0-7316 GCA_050015715.1 Candidatus Krumholzibacteriaceae bacterium | reverse complement strand
CAAACCCGATTGGCGTGACATCCGCTCCACAAAATGGTAAGATGGCTCTATTCAATCATAGTGTACGTTGCCGATGTCTGCCGTGCGATGAAGACAAATCAGTTACAGCAATTCACGCAGATGAACATCTGGGCCCATGCCCCAATCACGCGCTCTTTTGCGATCGCGTGCCTCGTATCGATGGCCGTTGCGGGGACGGCTACGGCGGGAGCCGCTCCAAACGCGGCCTTGCGATCTAATTGTTGGCGTGCTGACTCGCTCTACAACGCCAACCATCCTCGCCTGCTCTTCACCCCGCAGGAGATTCCCGCGCTACGTGAGAAGGTCCGCGATGGCGGGCGCGACGACGCGGCCTACGCCGCAATACGCGATATCGTCAATTCCGTCTATCCGACGAAGACCGAAGCGGAGCTCTTCCAGGATAATTTCGCGGCCATCAACATCATGCCGAACCTGGGGCTCGTCGCGTACCTCGAGACGCCGATGGACTCGGAGGCCCTCGCCTTCGGCCGGTACGTGACCCTTTACCTCGTGAATACCAGTGGGCCGGACGCGACCGACGTCTTCTTCTCATCCCTCCGCCTGCGGACGCTTGTCCTCGGTTACGACATGTTCTTCGCCGATGCGCCGGAGTCGCTTCGGACGGTCGTGCGCAATGAGATTCTCGCCTACGTCGACACGACGATGACCGTGCTTCGATACCAGAAGTGGCTCTACAGCCCGTATGTGAGCAACTACAACACCGTGATCGGCTCGGCGCTCGGTCTCGCCGCGCTCTGTCTCGAGCACGAGATGCCTTCCGATTGGGTCAAAACGACGATCGAACGGGCGGATGAATACGTCGCCACGTGGGCCGGGGCGCATCTCGACCCGGATGGGTCCTATGACGAAGGCGCGATGTACGCGGGATGGAGCGTCCGAAATCTCGCGTATTACTTCTGGGCGCGCTCGCGCCTCTACGATCACTATGACTTCTCGACGCTCCCGGGGCTCCGGGACCTCGAGAAGTGGCTCGCGTTCTCGACGCTTCCCATCGGGCACGCCGCCGTCAACAACATCAACGACTCTTCGTATCTCGGGCACGGACTCTCCTATTACCATACGTATCTCGATTGGGCCCAGACTGCGTATGGAAGCGGCGTGTCCGCCTGGCTGTGGGAGCGGATCGTGGGGCCAGACTACGGCTACGACGGGGGCGTCTATGCGGACAAGCCGGGGACGGTTCTCTGGCACCGGGGCATCCCGCCCGTGAACCCGCGCGACCGTCTCCCGTGCCACATGCTCTGGCGCCAGGGTCTCTACTACTACCGGACCGGCTGGCCCGAGGGGGACACCTCCGACGACGTCGTCTTCAGCTTCCACTCGGGGAAATTCATGGGAGGGCACGCGCACGAAGACCAGAACAACTTCACCCTCTGGGGGTACGGGACCGCCTTTGCCACGGACAACGGCCCCCTCGCCCCCGCGAAAGACACCGAAGGGCACAACCTCGTGCTCATCGATGGCCGCGGGCAGCACAACGCGGGCGGCTCCATCGGCACGGACGGGATCATACGGGAGCACATTCTCTCGAGCTTCGCCGACTACATATTCGGGGACGCGACCTCCGCGTACACGACGTACAGCGAGTTCAACCGGCCCGGCTACCCGTTCCCCGACGACGACTGGTCGTGGGGGTATGACGGCGGGAACCCGGTCGAGTTCGCTCATCGGCGCGTCGCGGCCGTCCATGAAGCGGGGCTCCCTCCATACTTCGTTATCTGGGACGAGATCCGCAAGGACGCTCTCCCTCACCTTTTCGAGTGGCGCCTCCACACCGTCGAGACGAACACCGTCGATCTCTCCGCGAACCCCATCTGCATACGCGGAGGCCATGGCCTCATGAACTTGTTCGTCTTGAGCCCGGCCTTCGACTCGCTCGCCGTCTCACAAGCGCCCTTCGACAACGGAAACGAGGATCCGAACACGACGGTCATCTCGCTGTCCTGCGGAGTCAAGGACTTCTCATTGTGCTCGGTGCTCCTTCCCGATACGGACCCTCCGCGACATACCGTGCTCGATCACGCGTCATTTCCGTGGGGGGCGGCCGCGCTCCTCGGCTGGCCAGATGGGGCCGTCGATCTCATCATGGACAATCGGTCTGGAGGCGAGGCGACAGTCTCTCTCTCCGGCGAGGGTGCCTTATCCCGTCTGCGGACGGACGGGTTGGGGCGGCGCATCGTGACCGATGCGCATCTCGCGGTTCTTCGCCTGCGGGGGTATCGGGTCGCGGGCCTCCTGGCGAATGACGTGAGCCGGTTTGATTGGAACGGCATCCCTTACGCCCGTATCCGGGACGGGAAGCTCAATCTCGTCTTCTCCACGGACACCATTGACATCGACCGGCCGGATACGACTTTCACGTTCTACCTTCCACGAGGCGGGGAAGTTCGATGCGAGGGCTCCTTTATCCCCGTGCTGAACGACGGAGGATTCGCCGTCCCGGATCGGACGGGGACCCCCCCGGCAACCGGCCCGATTCGGCTGCGCGCTTTTCCAAACCCCTTCAACCCGACAGTGAGTATCGTCGTCGATCTCGACGCGGGAGCCCAGGTCAACGTAGCGATCTACGACGTATCGGGGCGCCTCGTATCACGCCTCTGGAAGGGTCCGCTTCCTCGGGGCGCTAATCTCCTCAGGTGGCCGGGCCTCGGGGCAAACGGCGAGCCCGCGGCTACAGGCGTTTATTTCATACGAGCTGAGACCACGAAATCTTCGTCCACGATCAAGGCCGTGCTCCTGAAGTAGGCGCCGACTGCATTGCATTTTCCGCGTTCCTCGAAAAATATCTTGACGCTCCGCCGCGGTGGTAATACAATATTTCGCGTCAACTGCTATCGCTCGAAATTCAATGAAATCCCTGTTCCCTGCATGAAGGGAGCGCCATGAGTCGCACGATTCTGGCGGCGAGGCTTCGAGCAATGGCGGTTTTTTCTTTGCGCGAACAGTCTATTCCCGCCCCGCCCTGCGATCATACCCCTTCGAAGAGGTGCACGCGGTAAGCACAGCTATCGGGCCTAAGCCAACGCGTTTCATGACCCTGAGCAAAGGAGGTTCATATGGAACGCAGTATGGTGCTGTGCGGGCTCGTGGTGCTGTGCGCTCTTCTGTCGGCGGCTCCTGCCGCGCACGCGGAGTGGGCGCCCGACGGCGTGCTCATCGCCACGACTTCAATGGATGGGGAAGCCCTGTGGTTCTCATTGCATTTCTCCTTCATTTCCGACGGGCAGGGCGGCGCATTAGTCTTCTGGGCGGAACACCGGGAAGGAACAGGCGACGACATCTTCGCGCAGCGGATCGACGCACGCGGCAATCTTCTCTGGACGCAGGGGGGAATCGCCATCTGCGCGGCGCCGGGTGACCAAACCTCTCCTTGTGCTGTCTCCGCAGGCTCCGGCCGTGTAATCGTCACGTGGAATGACGGTCGCGGAGAAGATCCCGGTATCTACGCCCAATGCCTCGATACCGAAGGCAATCCTCTCTGGACGGCGGATGGGGTAGCCATCCGCGTTGCCTCCGGAGGGCAGTGCATTGCCGGTGCGATGTCCAACGGCGCGGACGGCGCGATCGTCGTCTGGCAAGAATCGGCGGAGGCGGGCGCGGACGAACTTCTCTATGCCCAGCTGATCGACATCGAAGGCAATACACGCTGGGGCTCGAATGGAGTCGCCGTGTGCGAGACGGCGACTAATCAAACGTTCAACGGAATGGTATCCGATGGATCCGGCGGCGCGATTATCGCATTGTTGGACTTCGTGCAGGGGCGGATCACGCTGCAGAGAATCGATTCGACGGGGGAGCGACGGTGGCCGGGCGACGGCGTTCTGCTCTGCCCGGGGCTCTGTCACATTACCGGGATGGACCTTCTGGCCGACGGCTTCGGCGGGGCGATTCTGGGATGGGAAGACTCGCGCAGCGGAAACGTCAACATATACGCGCAGCGAGTCTCTGCGCAGGGATATAGCCAATGGACGCCCGACGGCGTTCCAATCTGCACTGCGCCAGGCTACCATTCCTCGCCGCGGCTGATCCCCGATGGATCGGGCGACGCGATCGTATCGTGGATGACCTTCCCCCCGGGCGTTTATGGCGCTGATATCTATGCCCAACGAGTCGACATGAACGGCAATACGCTGTGGGCCGAGAACGGAGTCGGCGTCTGCACAGCTCCCTACCAGCAGCAGTGCCCCGGTGTCGTATCCGATGGAGAGGGCGGCGGGATCCTCGCATGGACGGATTTCAATGACGCGTTTTGGCTGGACGGAGATATATACGCCCAGCGGATTTCCGGGGAAGGAACAGCGTTGTGGGCTCCAAGAGGGGTGCCCATCTGCGCGGCCGCGAGCGGGCAGGCTCGTCCGCGGTGCGTTCCGGACGGAGCGGGCGGCGCCATCGTCGCCTGGGAGGATTCAAGAAGCGGGAAGCTTGCGATCTACGTCCAGCGGATCGAACGAAACGGCAACTGGGGCTATCCCGCCCCGTCGATAAAGGTGGCGCGCGACGTGCCCGGCGACCAGGGGGGATTCGTCAATCTCGCGTGGCTGGCGAGTAGACTGGACCCCTGGCCCGAGCACGCCATATCCTCCTATTCGGTATGGCGAGCCATCAGCCCCGAGCAAGCGGCCCTCGCGCTGAAAAGCGGCGGCGCGATGCTGTCGGATCTCGGCGATTTCGCCTCGGAGGCGCAGAAGCCGCTCGTGCGGATCGAGCACGCCTCAAACAGGACATTTTACTGGAAGCTCGTTTCGACTGTGGCAGCGGCCCATCTGGACGGCTACGCCGAGATCGTTCCGACGCTCTTCGATTCCACGGCCGTTTGCGGCGAGTATCATTACTTCCAGGTGATCGCGCACGGGAACGATCCCGGAATGTACTGGATCTCCGCGCCGGACAGCGGACGCTCGATCGATAATCTGGCCCCCGCGCCCCCGGCGGGTCTCGCCGGCACGCCGGGATCGAACGCCGAGGGCCTGAATCTGACCTGGCATCGCGGCGGCGAGGCGGATTTCGGCCATTACGCGGTGTATCGCGGCTCGACCGAGGGATTCGAGCCGGCGCCGGGAAACCGGATAGCCGCCCTCGCCGACACGATCTATCTGGACGGCGAATGGCGTGCGGGCAGCCGCTGCTGCTACAAGGTGGCCGCCGTGGATATTCACGGGAACGAGAGCTGCTGTTCGCTGCTGCGCCCTGAAGACATCGCGGGCGGGGGAACGCGCGAGACGCCCACTGCGACCTTCCTCGCGCAGAATTTCCCGAACCCCTTCAATCCATCGACGAAGATCGTCTTCGGATTGAAGGAACCGGAATTCGTGTCGCTGAAGGTTTTCGACGCAGCCGGCCGCCTCGTGCGCGTGCTCGTCGAGGCGGATCGCGCGGCGGGCGTCTATGAGGTGTTCTGGAACGGCCGCGACGACCGGGGCGCTCAAATGTCGAGCGGCCTGTATTTCTGCAGGCTCAAGGCAGGCTCGTTCACGAGCCTGAGGAAAATGGTGCTCTTGAAATAGCGCCGAACATTCCCCTTGAGTCTGCCTGAAAGCGGGCTATATTTGTCCGCATGAACCTGACCATGATCGTGCGGATCATGAATATGGCCGTCCGGGCCATGTTCATCGTCATCGGCATCTTCCTGATCGTGGGCCTTTTCCGGCTCCAGTATGTCCCTGCGCATTTTCGCATTCTCCTGGGAGCCGTTTTCGTCCTCTACGGCATCTTCAGAATCGTGACCCTCTTCATAAAGAAAGACGGCGGGGAGGGCGAATGAGATCCTTGCCGTGGCTCCTCGTTGCCGCCGTGCTTCTCGCGGGCTGCGAGAAGCAGACGGAATCCCCCACAAGCGGCACCCTGAGCTTCGTCTGCGCAGAGTCCGTGGCCCCGGTGCTCCAGAAAGAGGCCGCGGATTTCATGCGGCTCTACACGAAGGCCGTGATCACTCTCGACAGCACGACGACCCGCGAAGCCCTCGCGAGGCTCGGAAGCGGCACGACCCGGCTCGTGGTCATCTCGCGCTCGCTCAACGCCGACGAGAGAAAATCCTTCGCGGCCGGGAACGTCGCGGTCGACACCTTCGCCCTTGCCAAGAGTGGTATCGCCGTGATCGTTCATCCGGAGAGCCCCGTCCGCCGACTGACCCTGGAGCAGATCCGCGACATCTACTCGGGGAAGATCAATCGCTGGGAAGAGGCTGGCGGCAAGGGCGGGAAGATCCTCCCATTATCCCTCTCGAGAAACTCCGGCACGGCGGAGGTATTCTTCCACACGATCGGCATTGACACGACCGTCTCCCCGGCGCTCCAAGTTGTCCCGACGAGCCGCGGGATGATCGAGAAGGTCGCCTCGGACCGGGCCGCGATCGGATTCGTCGGGATGAACTGGCTCTCGGACCGGGTGCGCGCCCTCGCCGTCGCGCGCACCGCCTCGGGCGAGTACATCGACATTCATCAGGCGTCCGTGTACCAGGGGACCTACCCCCTCGTCCAGACCATCTATGCGGTCAAGACGGGAGGGGCGTATGGACTCGCGAACGGATTCGTGGCATATTTGACGAGCGGGCCGGGGCAGAAGATATTTCTCAACGCCGGGCTCGTGCCGGTAACGATGCCGGTCAAGCTGATCAAGGTCGATCAAGGGACGTGAGGACCATTATGAAGCGATTTGCTCTCTTTGCGAGCTTGTTCGCGCTGGCGGCCGCGCTGACTCTGGCGCCGGAGCTGAACGCCCAGACGGGCGCAAACCCCAAGTCCCCCGAGGCGCAGTACAACCTCGGCCGTTCCCTGTGGAAGGCCGGGAAGCTCGACTCCGCCCTCATTCACCTCAAGGCGGCGCGCGACCTCGACAAGAGCAATCCCGACTACCTCTATTCGCTTGGGGTCCTCTATCTCGATATGAAAATGTTCTCCGAGGCCAAGCAGGCGTTCAGGGCCGGGCTCGCCGCCGCGCCCGAGGGAGCCACGGGGCGCTTCTACTACGGCCTCGGCCGGGCCCACCAGATGGCGGCGGACTCTCTCGATGCCGCGATCGTGAGCCTGCTCCACGCCCGCGAGGAGGACCCGAAGAACGCCCGCGTGTACGCGGCCCTCGGGGACGCCTATGCGGCGCAGAAGATCGTCCCCCTCGCGCTCGACAACTACAAGCAGGCCGTGGATCTCGACTCCACTCTCGTCGAGGCCCATTTCGATCTTGGGGTACTTCTCGTGAGGCAGCGCAAGTACGCCGACGCCCTCGCGGAGTTTCGCGTCGCGGAGCGCCTCGATCCCAAGTTCGCCGAGGCCCGGTAC
>JBEKAW010000132.1:0-7339 GCA_050015715.1 Candidatus Krumholzibacteriaceae bacterium | reverse complement strand
CATTATTCTCCTCCGTTACCATTTACCGTCCCGCACCTCGCGTACGATCCGCAGTACTGCGTGGTCCGGCATTCTCTTGAGCTCGCGGATCAATTCGGCGAAGAGCTTGGGGCGGCGGCGGATGACCGTCTGCAGGTCCGTCGAGACCTTCCCGGCCAGCGCGAGGAGCACATCAGGATCTTCGCCAAGCACCCCGGCGAGGAGAACGATCTTCGCCTCGGACGGAGGCGCCTGTTCGCCGCGTTCCACCTTGCTGAGGTAGGATGGCTGAACGCCTATCTTCGCAGCCACCTTGCGCACGGAGAATTCCGGGGCTTCCTCCCGGAGCGTCTCCCGCCGCTCCCGTATGTAGTCGCCGAATATCTTCTTCATATGTATACTATATACTAAACAGTACACACTGTCAAGGGACTTTTTTCTCGAAGCAAACCTCGTTATCTTCGAGGATCCCTATTTCTTCTCGGGATTCAGCTGATTCACGTCCAGCTTCGTAACTTCTCCCTCGTAGTACTTGATCTCCGAGGGGAACTTCTTCATGAAGCTGCCCGCGATCGACGGCCATGCGGAGCCCCGGTACGTGTTGTAATCCTTTATCGTGACGATCCAGTCATCGAGCGCCGTCTTGATCTCGTTGACCGATACTTCCATATTGCGCATGTTCTCCTGCGACGTCTCGGCCGCCCGGAGCTGCGGATACGCCTCGACCTGGATTCTGAAGGCCATGGCGGCCTTGACGACCTCGGAGCCGGCCTTGGTCAGCTCCTCGGTGCCCTTCCCTTCAGTCGCCGCCTTTTCGAAGGCTTCCCTCGCCGTGTCGTAGCCGCTGCGCGCCTGGGTGACCGCGACGAACGTCTCCGATTCGTGTTTCATGTACTGATTGGCGATTTCCCATACGCCCTTGATCTTCTCCGTGCAGGTGTTGAGGGCGGCCGAGTAATGCGATTTGCCTCCCTCGACCGCCTGGTACTCCCGGTTGAGCCTGTTCCACACTCCGACCGAGGACATGACAAAAGACAGGACTATCACCACGAGGACGATGACCACCGTGGCGATAATGATCGACGCCCTTGTCATTTCGAGCTCCTTTCTTCGCTACTTCCCGCCGCCATTTATTTTTCTCAAAACCTGATCCGTTTGAGTGACCAGCGTCGTTACGCCCTTGTCGAAATTGTTGAAGTTGAAATACTCGAGCGCGCTGTCGATGATGGGGCTGTAATCGACCGTCGTGAAACCGGGGAGCCCCCTCCCAACGGACACGGTCAGCTTCTCCCGTGCATCGGGCCGTATCAACCACACGAGGCCCTTGTTTCCGCCCTCGGTGCTCAGCCCCTTCTTCCCGAGCCCGAGCCAGCGCCCGTAGTGAGTCGCCCAGTCCTCGGGCTGTTTGACGCCGTTGATCACCACGACAATCACCTCGGCGACGCCGTCAGTCTTGAGCTTCTGGCAGATCGCGTCGTTGCCGGCGATCACCGGGCCCGAAAGGACTCCCGCCCTGTCGATCACCCAGGACGTCGTGAGGGGCGGAAAAGCGGGATCCCCCTTCGGCACCGAGACGTTCTGGTCGTACCGGTCATTGCCTCCCTTGCAGGAGGCGATGAGCAGCAGCGCGAACAGGAGGCTCGGCGCGATTCTTCGCATTATCCCTTCCTCTTGTCGCAGATGGGGCATGAGTGTTCCAGCTTCCTCGCGCACCCCGCCCCACCCCCGCCGGCGCACGCGCAGGCGCAGGCGCAGCTCACGCAGGCGCACGCGCAGGACATCGACGCGCCGCCGAACCCGCCGCCGCCGCCGGCGGATCTGCCGCCTCCGGATCCGCCCCGTCCCGCGCCGCCTCCCCAGAACCCCCCGTAGAAGATTCTTCCACCGGAATAGCGCCCCTTGCTGGAACGGATTGCGACGATAATCACGAACACCACGAAAATGAGAAAGACTATGGGGATAATGCTCCCCGCGCCGGCCCCGCCCTTCAGATTACCCTTGGCTATTCCCGCCGGAAACAGCCCGACGGGGAAAGACACGTGAATCGTGAAATGTTCTCCCGCGCCGAGATCGTACGCGTTCCAAACCATTGCGTCGCCCGAGACAAGAGACGGCTTGGGATTCGCGGTGACGGTCTGCATGTTCGCCAGGAACTTCACGCTGACGCTCATGGTATCTATTCGAGCGCGATCGTACCAGCCGGGCGTGAAGTCCAGCTTGTAATTCTTTTCCTCGGCGTAGAACAAGCCCTTTTGAATCACCGAAAAGGAGACATAGAAGGTCTGCCCCGACTGGTAATCCCGGTCGAGATCGATCCGCACCCCGCTCCAGCCGCCCTCGCTCGCGGACGAAACGCCGCTCGCCGCTCCGCCGTGGCCGACGACCTCGAAGCTCCCGTTGGACGTGCCGACCGTGATCCAGGGAATATGCCCGCCGGTGACGAGCCATCTCTGATGATAGTCGATGGCGACGGTGCCGTCGGAATGAGGGGTCAGATTGACCGTGTAATTCAGGATTCGATATGCCCCGGTGTCTCCAGCAAAGGACCGGCCGCCCATCGTCAAGAGACCCGCCATCAGGACCAGGAGTATCGTCCTTTTCATCGGCCACCCCCCCCTTCTCCCTGGCTCTTCGTTCGGGGAGACTTGTCCAAAGGACACCCTCCGCCGCATGAGGCCTCGTATTCACAATCGCGGCACTCCTCGGGGGTGAAGAGATGCTTCCGCAGCTTCACGCACGTGGGGTGCTGCCAGATCGAGGCCCAGTCGTCCTTCAGGATATTCCCCACCGTATCCGGCCACGATTGACACGGAAGCACCGTGCCGTCCGGCTGGATCGTCATGTTGTGAGCGGCCGCCGAGCAGGTCTTGATGCCGAGGCCGAGCTCGATTGGGTTCGTCCCCTCGTGATAGCACGTGGGAGAATACCATTGAAGCGCCATCCCCATCTCGGTCGCGGTCCGACATGCAGCGGTGAGCACTTCCTTGAGGGCCTTGTCGTCGAGCCCGTTCTCCCTCTTGTGCTCGACGCCGTGGCCGCTGCAAATCAACGTATTGCAGGCGACGTTCTTTATGCCGAGGCCGTGCAGCCATTTGATCGTCTCCGTGAATGAAGCCGCATTGGTCCTCGTGAGCGTCGTGTTGGTCACGATCTGCATGCCGACGCTCAGGGCCCTCCGTATGCCGGCCAGCGTCTTGGCGTGAGAGCCCTCCGTGCCCGTCACCTGGTCGTGTATCTTCGAATCGAACGATTCGACCGTGACCTGCGCGTAGTCGAGGCTCGCATCCTTCAAGGCTTGAGCCAGCTCGAAGAGCCTCGTGCCGTTCGTGACGAGGCCCGTGACGAACTCGTCGGCCTGGCTCACGAGCTCGACGATATCGTCGCGCAGAGTCGGCTCTCCGCCGGTGAAAACGACCTGCGGTATGCCTGCCTTCCACAGTATCTCGTATACCTTGACCCACTCCGCCGTGCTCAGCTCCCGGTCCACCTTCCGGTCGCCGACATAGCACTTCGGACATTCCAGATTGCACCGGTATGTTACGGCCAGATCCATGCGCGCCGGCGCGACCCACTGACCGTATTTGAGCGCCTTGGCGTCGAGCCCCGCCTCCACCGGACAGGTGCCGTTCGCCACGCTCATCAGGGTGCCGTAGAGCCTGTTCAGGTCGGCGAGAATTCTCTCGCGGTTGACTTTTCTGCGCCAGGGCACGAACCCTTTGGAGTGCCTCTCGGCCATCTTCCCGACGACGTAATCGATCACCGCCTGGGACTCGTCTCCGTCCCCCTGCTGATAGAGCCACATCGCTTCGATCAGATGAGCGACGAACTCCGCCGCTGTCCGGTCGAGGACGATCGGCGGCTGGATCCCGTCGATCCAGAGAAAATTGTCCTTCGTCGGATCCTTGCGCCGAAGATGGAATCTGTGGCCGTTGATGGTGGCGTGCAGCACCCCATCATCTCTGAAGTGAGGTTTTCTTTCCACGGTCAACTCCCGTTCGTTCCGTATCGTCGACGTACTCTGTTTATTTTCCGAAGTCCGGTCCCGCTTCGGCCCCAGTATAGCAGAAAGCTCCCGCCATTCAACCTTTTGCGCGCACTCGTCGGGAATGTGCTATAATCAGCGGGATGTACCGGTGGATGCTCCCGTTGAGAGTGGTCTTGGCCGCGGCTGCGGCGGCCTTCTCCCTGCTCCTCGCCCCCGGTTGCGAGCACCCTTCCTCCGGCTCGACCGAAACCATCTGCCCTGACGACGGCGCCGACCCGGTCTTCCTGCAGTCGAAAATAGACGACGATGACGGGGACGGGAATCCCTACGACGAGAACTTCCCGACAATCAACGACGAGGACGATGATATCGCCGACCATACCTGGATCAGGGACGCAAGCGGCGTGTACCACCTGTTCTTCCAGAACGAGGATCACGGTTCCGGGAGCTTCATCGAGCATTACACTTCGACCGACTTTCAGAGCCTGCGCTACGTCGGCGTCGCTCTTCGCCCGAACCCGGGCGGCTGGGATTCGTACAGTCTCTGGGCGCCGCACATCGTCAGAGAGGGGAAAACCTACTTCATGTTTTACACGGGAACCGACGGCCCGGGCGGCGAACCACAAACCAAACAGCGCATCGGGCTGGCGACCTCGACCGATCTCATGACCTGGACGCGCTCGCCGGCCAACAACTGCCCCGGGACCTCGGGGGACGGCTGCATCTATGAATGCAATGAGTGTTGGACCGCCTGGGGCGGATCGCCCGGCTCATACAATCAACAGTGCCGTGATCCGTTCGTGATCTGGGACTCGATCAATCAACGCTGGGTCATGTTCGCCACGGCGAAGAGTCTCAACCAATACGGCGTCGTCACCGTCGCATACTCGACGAATCTCAAGGCCTGGACCGGCGCGGGATTCATCGATGCTACTCGCCGGCTGGATACGGGCGTCGGGGCGCAAACGACCGGCGGCCAATCGGAGAATCCGTTTGTCATGTCGCACAACGGCACTCATTATCTTCTGTTCACCGATTGGCAGGACCCGGAGGATAGCGTCTCCGTGCCTCATCCTCGAACGATCGTGCAGTACGCGACGTCTCTGACCCTGGCCGCGGACTCCTCGGGCAGCATCAATTGGACCTACCGCGGCTATATCCCCGATCCGGGCGTGAATGCGATCGAAGTCATACACGTCAGTCGCAACGTCTGGCTCATGTCCCAGAGCATCTCCAACCAGCGTTCCGGGTATTGGTCGCGCCGCCGTCAATTGCGCCTGAAATGCGTCGTCTGGGGGGATGGCTTCACGTTCGGTACGTCGAACGTGAATCTGCATTGCGGCTTTTCCGGTCGTGCGATCGACCCGATGGCCGTGGAGGCCTCCGGCGACGACCCTGGCCACGACTGATCGGCGCGTTCACTTTCTCAAAGGAGGTACCGATGGTTGTCGTCAAGCGCAAGCGGCTGTCGCTGATAGCTCTGGCGGTGATCGTTGTCCTGATCGTGGGCGGCATCGTCGGATTTCATGTGGCCGTCAGGGTTCTGAAGGGCAAGGTTGTGGAGGCCCTGGGGCCGAACAGCGAGATAAGGGACATCCGGCTGGGCTGGTCCAGCGTGAACGTAGAAGGGCTGCGGATCAAGGGACCGGGCGGGTGGCCGGCAGACGATGCGTTGCGGGCGGAGCGCGTAAGCGTCGTTCCCAGCCTGCGCAGCCTTCTCTCCCGTCAGTACCATGTCCGCTCCATCACTATCGTCAAACCCTATCTTTCGGCGCTTCGAACCAAGGAAGGTAAATTCCTCGTACTCCCCGGCTTGTTGACGGGGGCGGGCGGCGCGGGCCAGGCGGCGACCACCTCGAGCCCCGCCACGGCATCGCCGCTTGTGACCATCGGTCGCATCACTCTCGAGGACGGAGTCGTGGAGATGTACGACGCCACGGTGGGCCAGCCTCCGTTGAAGATCCGGCTGGAGCAGATCAATGCCACCGTGCGGGACCTGGCGGTACCGGGGCTCAAGGGCAAGAGCCGCTTCGAAATCGCGGGCGTCGTGAAGGGCGTCCAGCGGGACGGACAGCTCAAGATAAATGGATGGGCCGAGGTCGGCACGAAAGACTCTTCGGTGAAAACGGAGCTCCGATCCGTGGACCTCGTCGTGCTCCAACCCTATCTCATCAAGGCCGGCGAGACGGGAGTGCAGAAGGGGACCCTCGACCTGGACCTGCAATCGGATGTGAGCAATAATCAGATGAAGGCGCCGGGGAAGGCTACGATCTCGGACCTGGAGTTCGTTCCGGCCGGGGGCGCGTTCGGCACCTTCATGGGCCTTCCCCGTCAGGCCGTGGTGTCCTTCCTTATGCGCAGCGGAAACAAGCTCACGGTGGATTTTGTAATCGAAGGAGACATCAACAATCCTCAGTTCTCTCTCAACCAGGCCCTCGCGGGGCGCCTGGCGTTCTCAATGGCCAAGGCCCTGGGGGTCAATCTCGGCGGGATGGTAAAGGGCGTGGGTACACTGGGGCAGAAAGGCGGGGAGGCGGCGGGCCAGGCGGCGAAAGGCGCGGGGAGTTTGTTGCAAAAGCTTATCGGGGGCAAGAAGAAGCACTGAGTCGGCCCGGGAATGCAGTCCTCCTCACTACCATTCTCGGCACTTAACGCCCCAGCCGCTTGTTCGCGTTCAAGACGCTCTGGATCACCTCGTCGTAGTAGGGTTTTTCCTTGAGGCTCGCGTATGTCCCGGGGAAAAGCGCGAGCGTGATGTCGGCGGACTGATCCGAGATGCTGTTCAACACCACCGCGCAGCGCTGGCCGCCGACGAGCCGCGTGTTGTCGATCATGGGGAAGTCGAAGTAGCCGACGCTGAAAGTCGCCACTTTCGTCTGACGGCCCTGCTCGGGGTCCGGGGTCTCGATATTGAGGCTCAGATGAATCTCGCGGTTCTCCCGGTCGACGCCCAGAACGTCGATCGCAAAGGTCGTCGGAACGCCGTCGAGCGTCAACGTCGCGGGTTCCAGGCTCGTCCCGCCCGGATCGCCGGTCAGGTCGATCGTGCGGTCGAATGTTTTCCCGACGCCCTCGAGGACGATCATCTGCCGGCGAACGATCTCCCGCCCCACGGTTTCCAGCCGGTCGAGGTATCCGGCGCTTTCCGCGCGGGCCGCCTGCGTCTTCGCCTCAACCTGCTCCCGCATCACGCGCCGCCGCATCTCCATGAAGAGCGGCTTCAGGTTGAGCGACTCGTGAAAGTTGTAGGCGAGCATCTCGAGGTTGAGCACGGATGCGCTGAGCCCCGTGTCGCGCGGGTTCACGAAGGAGTTTATGATGGAGACGCACATGTCCTTGCGGAGCGCGCTCTCCGACTCCTCGCGTTTGCTCATC
>JBEKAW010000131.1:0-7397 GCA_050015715.1 Candidatus Krumholzibacteriaceae bacterium | reverse complement strand
TCGAGAATGTCCCCCGCGACGAGGAGCGCCACGGGCTCGCGTTTGACGAGGTAGCATTCGATCGTGTGGCACGGCCGGCGCTTGAAGACCGCGTCCCGCACCTCGGGAAACTCGAGGAGACGCCGCCGCGCGCCGGCGCAGGAGACGGTCGCGAGGTTCTTCCCGACGAGACCGCCGCGGACGAGCTTCAGGGAATCCTGCGGAATCGTGCCGCAGCCGTAAAACTGGACGTTGGTGATGATGAATATCCCCGACCAAAGCACGACGCATGCGGCCGCCGCGATTATGGTTGCGGGGAGCGCAAGCCACTTCATGGGGACTCGAGGTCCGGTTGACGCTCCCCGCACGACCATTCCGCGGGATTCCCAGAATCTCATCTCTTCCTCACCGTTCCCTTCTCGCCGAGTTGCCTCTCGGCCAGGAGCTCCTCGCCGAGCCTGTAGATGTTCCCCGCCCCGAGCGTGATCACGACGTCCCCGGAGCGAATGCTTTCCCGCACGGTGGCCTTGAGGTTGTCCCAACCGGGGACGTAGCTCACCCGCGGCTTTCCTTCGCGCTTCACGGCGCGGCAGATGAGCTCTCCCGTGACGCCCTTGATCGGCCGCTCCCCCGCTGCGTATATGTCCGTGACGAAGAGCTCGTCCGCCTCGCGGAACGCCCCCCCGAACCTCTCATGCAGGTCTCTCGTCCGCGTGTAGCGATGCGGCTGGAAAACGACGACGAGGCGCCGCTTGAAGCTCTCGCGCGCGGTCCGGATCGTCGCCGCGATCTCGGTCGGATGGTGGCCGTAGTCGTCGACGAAGAGGATGCCTCCGCGTTCCCCCTTGATCTCGAAGCGGCGCGCGACCCCTCCGAACGAGCCGAACGCCTTCTCGAGATGCCGGTGCGCGACGTCGATCTCCTCGGCGAGCGCGCAGACGCTCAACGCGTTGAGCACGTTATGGTAGCCGGGGATGCAGAGGTGGAGCCGCCCGCGGCGCTTCCCGCGGACCGTGTACGAGAAGCGGCTCCCGTGCGCGCCGGATTCGATGATCCGCCCCCGGACGTCCGCCTCGGGGCTCATCCCGTACGTCACGATGCGGCGGTCGATGCGGGGGATGATCGCCTGGACCCGCGGATCGTCGATGCAGCAGATGACCGCCCCGTAGAACGGGATGCTGCGGGAGAATTTGACGAAGGCGTCGTTGATCGCCTCCATGGTGCCGTAGAAGTCGAGGTGCTCGGCGTCGATGTTCGTGATTATCCCGAAGACCGGCGTGAGGCGCACGAAGCTGCCGTCGCTCTCGTCCGCCTCGGCGACGAGAAACTCCCCCTCGCCGAGCCGGACGTTGGTCTTGAGGCTCCTCACGCGCCCCCCGACGATGATCGTCGGATCGAGTCCCGCCTCCTGGAGGACGGCGCCGACGAGGGAGGTCGTCGTCGTCTTGCCGTGGGCGCCCGCGACGGCGATCCCCGTGCGGAAGCGCATGAGCTCGCCGAGCATCGACGCGCGCTGGATCACCGGAATCCCCTGTTTGCGCGCCGCGACGATCTCGGGATTGCCCGCGCTGATCGCCGACGAGATCACGACGACGTCGCAGCCGGCGACGTTGGCCGCCGCGTGGGCGATCCGTATCTTCGCCCCGCGCCTCGCGAGCCGCTCCGTGATCGGGCTCTTCTCGAGGTCGGAACCGCTCACGGTGAAACCGAGGTTGAGGAGAATCTCGGCGATGCCGCTCATTCCGATGCCGCCGATTCCGACGAAATGGATGTGCCGCGTCTTGCCGAGAATCGCGCGCCTCCCGCGCTCGTCGCGTTTCGTATGCCGGTGTCCGGTGTTCATTCTTCGACTCTCCCAGCGCTCACGACGCAATCGTGAGAATGTCGTCCGCGATTCGCTTCGCGGCGTCCCTCCGCGCGACGCGCTCGAGCGAGCGCCTCATCGAGGAGAGCGCCGCCGGATCCGCGAGCAGCGGATCCAGCGCGGCGGCCAGCGTGTCCTTGTTCAGATCCGAATCGGCGATGATGACCGCCCCCCCCGCGTCGGCGAGGAACGAGGCGTTGTAGAACTGATGATTGTCGGCGGCGTGGGGGTACGGCACGAGAATCGAGGGAAGCGCGACCGCCGCTATCTCCGAGACGCTCAGCGCTCCGGCCCGGGCGAGCCCCGCGGCGGCGGCGCCGTATGCCCGGTACATGTCGGCGATGTACGGCCGTATGTAGCAGCGTGCCCCCTGGGCCCCGAGCCGCTCCTTCATCCATTCATGGTCCTGATACCCCGTCTGGATGATCGCCTGCACGTCCGGATGGGCGAGGAGATACCCCGCGGCGGCGGCGTTGAGCGTATGCGCCCCCTGACTCCCGCCGAAGACGAGGAGCACCGGTTTCCCGGCGGCGAGCCCGAACTCCGCGCGCGTGTCGACCCTCCCCGACGCGAGTATCTCGGCCCGCAGCGGGTTGCCCGTCACGACGAGACCGCGGCGGCCCCTGAAATGCCCGGCGGCCATCTCGAAGCCGAGATAGATCCGCCGGGCGAACCGCGCGAGCAGCCGGTTCGTGAGCCCCGGGATCGAGTTCTGCTCCTGGATCACGACCTTTTTCCGAAGAAGCGAGGCGGCGAGAACGACCGCCGCGCTCGCGTAGCCGCCCGAGCCGAAGACGAGATCGGGTTTGAACCGGCGGATGATCCCGAGAGACTGGAAGAGTCCCACCGCGATGCTCCCCGTGTTGCGGATCCGCGCCGCGATTCCCTTTCCGCGCACGCCCCTGCCCGAGATGTAGCGGATCTCGTAGCCGGCGGCGGGGACGAGTTTCGCCTCGAGTCCGGAGCGCGTGCCGATGAAGAGCGCTTCGAGGCCGCTCGCGCGCGCGCGGAGCTCGTCGGCCACGGAGAGGGCGGGCAGAATGTGCCCCCCCGTGCCTCCCGCCGCAAAGACGATCCTCATTGCCTCTCGTTCCTTTCTCGCGCCCCGCTACGGGCGTTTCACGTAAACGGTCTTCGCCTTCCGCCGCAAACCGAACAGCGTGGGCGCCGCCTTCCGCTCGCTGCCCTCGAACGAGACGCTCGCGAGAACTCCGATCGCGGCGAGCGAGGCGATGAGCGAGGAGCCGCCGTAGCTGATGAAGGGCAGCGGCAGCCCCGCCGTCGGTATGATGCCCGTCGTCATCATGACGTTGATCATCGCGGACATGAAGACGAGGAAACCGATCCCGAGGGCGAGAACGTACCCGAAGGAATCGGGCGCGCGCCGCGCTGTCCGGACCGCGCGGCGCAGGATGAACACGAAAACGAGGAGCACGGCGACCGTGCCGATGAGACCGAGCTCCTCGCCGATGATCGAGTAGATGAAATCGGTGTGGGCGTCGGGAAGGAAGCGGTATTTCTGGTGCCCGCGCCCCGGTCCGACGCCGAAGAGCGCGCCCGACCCGAGCGCGATGAGGGACTGCTCCAGCTGGAAGTTCGTCGGGCTTCCCCCCCCGCCCGCGATGTAGTCCTTGATCCGGGTGACCACCTTCGAGACGTGGAGAAGGTACGGGGCCGCCGCGGCGAGCGTCACGAGGCCGTAGAGCACGATGTGCTTCACCCGGCACCCCGCGATGAAGAGAACGACGAAGGTGATCGCGATGATGAGAACGGCGTTCGAGATGTTCGGCTGAAGCGCGACCAGTCCCGCCATGCCGGTCCCCGCCGCCGCGAGCGGAAGAAATCCGCGTTTGAAATCCCTGATGCGGTCCCCCCATTCGGAGATCTTGGCCGCGAGGAAGATGACGAGGACGATCTTCGCCGCCTCGACGGGCTGAAAATCGAAATTGGCGATGTAGATCGCGCGGCTCGACCCGCGGACCTCGGTGCCGACGACGAGCACGGCGCCGAGCAGCACGAGCGAGGCGATGAACAGCTTCCCGGCGAACCTCTGGTAGAGGCGATACGGCACCTTCATGAGAAGCACCATGCCGGCGATGCCGAACGCGGCGAGGACGAGCTGCCGGAAGAAGAAGTAGAAATGCGGCCCGCTCACATGCTGGAGCCTCACCATCTGGCTCGCCGAGGCGATCATGACGAGCCCGAGCACGACGAGCGCGATCGTGGCGAGCACGAGCTTGAGATCGTATCTCCACCGCTCCATGAGCCCTGCTATCTCGGCAATCCCTTCACGCATTCCGCGAATACCTCTCCCCGATGCTCGAAGTTCCTGAACATGTCGAAGCTCGCGCACGCAGGCGAAAGGAGAACGATCTCCCCGGGCTGCGCCGTGCGCGCGGCGGTCTCGACCGCCTCCTGCATCGTCGCCGAGCGCGCGATGGGCACGACCGGGCCGATCGCCTCCTCGATGAGGGGCGCCGCCTCGCCGATCGTCACGATCGCCTTGACGTGCGTGAGATACGGGACGAGCTTCGTGAAATCTCCGCCCTTGTCGTGGCCGCCCGCGATGAGCACGGTCGGGCGATCGAGCCCCTTGAGCGTCATCATCGTGGCCTCCACGTTCGTGCCTTTCGAATCGTTGTAGTAGGTGACCCCCCGCACGACCCCGACATTCTCCATCCGGTGCGGGAGACCCTTGAATTCGGAAAGAGCCTTCGCGAGCGCCTCGACGGGCACGTCGAAGGGCGCGAGCGACGCGGCCGCCGCCAACGCGTTCTCCACGTTGTGGATGCCGATGACCCCGAGCGCGGCGCGCTCGAGGAAGATCTCGTCCTTTCCGCCGCGGGCGCGGACGAGCCGGGCGCCCTCGTCGAGATAGACGCCGCCTTCGACGGGACCGGCCGACGAGAAGGGCACGGCGGTCCCGGGGAATGCGCCGGCTAGACTTGCGCACCTCCTGTCGAGGGCGTTGTAGAAGAACGTGTCTTTCGCGCCGCAGTTCTCGACGATCCGCTCCTTGAAGCGGTAGTAGTCCTCGACGTCGTGATAGCGGTCGAGGTGGTCGGGCGTGAGGTTGAGAATCCCCGCGACCTCGGGGCGGAACGCGGAGATCGTCTCGAGCTGGAAGCTCGATATCTCGAGAACGAAGAAATCTTTCGGCCCGAGGTCCTTGACGACCGAGCAGAACGGAAGCCCCACGTTTCCGCATACGATCGTGCGTCGCCCCGCCGCTTTCAGGATTTCGCCGATCATCGTGACCGTCGTCGATTTGCCGTTCGTGCCCGTCACGCCGATGAGGTGCGCTCGGGCGAACCGGAAGCCGAGCTCGAGCTCGCTCGTGAGAGAGACGCCGCGCGCGGTCGCTTCGATCATGAGCGGGTGATCGATGGCGATGCCCGGGCTCACGATCACCTCGTCGACGCCCGCGAGGAGTCCCTCGTCGAAGGGGCCGAGGCGCACCGCGGCTCCCGCCAGATCTTCCGGGATCCGGATGCGGGCGCTCTCGTCCGCGCCGCTCACGACGGCGCCCTCGCCGGCGAGGAGACGCATCGCGGCGATCCCGCTTCTCGCGAGTCCGAGGACGAGGACGCGCTTCCCACGGTATTTCGTCATGCCCTTCGTTCCGCCCATCCGCTCTCCATGTCTCACCCCCGCGTTACTGCAGTTTCAGAGTGCTGATGCTGAGCAGCGCCAGCAGCGCCGCGATGATCCAGAACCGGACGACGACCTGCTCCTCGCGCCACCCCTTGAGCTCGAAGTGATGGTGGATCGGCGCCATCCTGAACATCCGCTTGCCGGTCAGCTTGAACGAGCCGACCTGCAGGATCACGGATACCGCCTCGGCGACGAAGACGCCGCCGATGATGACGAGCAGCAGCTCCTTCTTGAGGAGCACTGCCACCGTCCCGAGGGCGCCGCCGAGCGCGAGAGATCCCGTGTCGCCCATGAAAATCTGCGCCGGATGCGTGTTGAACCAGAGAAAGCCGAGCGCCGCCCCCACGACGGAGAGGCAGTACACGGTGAGCTCGCCGCAGCCCGGCATGTACGGAATGTTGAGGTACCCGGCGAACGTCTTGTGCCCGCTCAGATACGCGAGCGCGGCGAACGCGAAGAAGCTGAAGGCGGAGGCGCCCGACGCGAGCCCGTCGAGGCCGTCGGTGAGGTTCACCGCGTTCGAGGAGCCCATGATGATGAGTATCACGAACGGTATGTAGAGGAGCCCCCACTCGATGACATAGTTCTTGAGAAACGGCACCGCGCTCTGCGTGGCGCCTTCCCGGACGAGCGGATGCACGTAGAGGAACACGCCGAGCGCGGCGCCGAAGACAAACTGGCCGAGGAGCTTGTAGCGCCCGATGAGCCCCTTCTCGGTCCTCTTCACGACGCGCAGGTAGTCGTCGACGAATCCGATGAGCCCCGTCCAGAGCGTGACGACGATCGCGACCTGGACGTACTGGTTGCCGAGGTTGCCCCACAGAAGGGTCGGCACGATGATCGCGGCGATGATGAGGAGCCCGCCCATCGTCGGCGTGCCTTCCTTCTCGTGGTGCCGCTCCGGGACCTCGTTCCTGATGCGCTGGCCGATCTGCGACGAGCGGAGCCAGCGGGTGAAAAGCGGCCCGAATATGAAGCAGATGAGGAGCGCCGTGACCATCGCGTACGCGGCGCGGAAGGTGATGTACCTGAACACGTTGAACGCGAAGAAATGCGACCTGAGCGGGTAGAGAAGCCAGTACAGCATCAGTCGACCCTCCGCCGCGGGACGCCGCGCGCCGCCTCGATCGCCTCGATGACCTTCTCCATGTGCGTGCCCCGCGAGCCCTTGACGAGAACGGCGTCTCCCGGACCGACGAGCTCGTTGACGTACCGGGCCAGCGAGTCGACGTCGAGAAAATGCGTGATGTGATCGGGCGATCTCCGCTCGTCGGCGGCGGCGCGATTGAGCTCGACCGTCTCCGCGCCGATCGTGAAGATGCCGTCGACCTTCGCCCTGCCGCAGAAAACGCCCGCCTCGCGATGGAGCTCGCGGCTCGATTCCCCGAGCTCGAGCATGTCGCCGAGCACGAGCCAGCGCCTCCCCGTCGCGGGCACCTCGATGAAGGCCTCCACCGCGGCCCGCAGGGAGGCCGGATTCGAATTGTAGCTGTCGTCGAAGACGAGAATGCCGCCGAGATCGAAGAGCACTCCCCTTCCCGGATTCACCTTGGCCTCGAGGATGGCGGGGGCGATCTCCTCGCCCGGAACGCCGACGACCTCTCCGACGACCGCGGCGGCGGCCGCGTTGAGCACGTGGTGCCGTCCGTAGCGCGGAACCTCGAGCGGCGCGCCTCCCAGGCGGAACCGGTAGCCCCCCGCCTCCCGTTTCTCGAGATTCGTGATCCGCCGGTCGGCCTTGTCGGAAAATCCGAAGGTGAGCGTGCGCGCCTTTGTGCGCTCCCTGAGGAAATCGACGAACTCGTCGTCCGCGGGGAGCACGGCGGTCCCGTTCCCGGGAAGCGCTTCGAGAAGCTCCGCCTTCGCGGCGGCGACGCCCTTGAGCGAACCGAAGAACTCG
>JBEKAW010000130.1:0-7534 GCA_050015715.1 Candidatus Krumholzibacteriaceae bacterium | reverse complement strand
AGATCTCGGTGTCGGCCCACAGTTCGACGCCGGAGGCGTCGCACGCGGCGCGCATGGCGCGGAAGTACGGCGTGATCCGCTCCTCGAGATCGGAGCCCCAGTCGCGGGCGCCGACGCCGTCCTGGAAGATCAAGATGTTGACCCCCGAGCCCAGGAGAATGGATGTGTAGACGTCCCGGAACACGTCCGGGGCCTCGAGACCCGCCTCGGCCGGTGCGATCGATACGGGCTTGTCGCCCGAGAGCGCTCGGCAGTGATCCCCGAGCTGTTTCAGAAAGTCGCGGATACGGGGGAAGTGCTGCGAGGGATAGTTGGCGTCGCGGAGCTCCTGCGGGAAATACCAGCCCGCGAACGACCGGTGGCGCCCGTAGCGTTTCCATACCTCGTCCGCGAGGCGCATGTTCTTGACGGCGATGCGATCGAGGTAATCGACGTCGTTGATGCGCTTCCACCAGAAATCCGCGTAGGAGAGCCCGACGAAAACCCGCATGTCGTGCGCGTCCGCGTATTCGAGGATCACGCGCGTCGGGTCTGCGGCTGTCGTATCGTCGGGGAGGAACCGCGAGTTGTCCGTTTGAAGCCACTGGATGATCACGAGACGGAGACCGGCCCGCCGCATCGCGTCCATCTCACGGCGCCAGGCGCGAGCGTCCAGTTTCATCATCCAGTCCTGATACTGGATGAAGGTGCCCTCGATGGGTCCCCGCCGGGCGTCGAGCGCGTCCTTGCCGCCGTTCGACGAGCAGCCGGCGCAGAACGACAGGATCGCCGCGGCGAAAAGAACCGGGATGCACGTGCGCGAACAGCGGGGCATCGCTCACTCCGATCGAAAGAACCGTCCGGACCCGTGACCGGTCGCAGTGTAGCGCCCGCCCGCGGCGCCGTCAACGGTCGCGGGGCCTTCGGAGCCCCGGGAGGCCAAACCGCTTGACTTTGCGCCGTAAATTGATAATATGAGCGGAAATATCGCACGGATGTGCAATCTCCAGGGGTGTAGCTCAATTGGCAGAGCATCGGTCTCCAAAACCGAGGGCTGCAGGTTCAAGTCCTGCCACCCCTATTTTCTTTAGCCGGTCCAAGGCGCCCCGCGGGTGCGGCATTCCGGGAGGGAGAGGCAGGGTATGAGCAAGGGCAGGGTCACGAGCGGCATGAGGCCGACGGGGAGCGTGCACCTCGGCAACCTCCACGGCGCGCTCGACAACTGGGTGCGGCTCCAGAACGACTACGAGTGCTACTTCTTCATCGTCGACTGGCACGCGCTCACCACTCCGGGCGGCGGGGACGCGGTCGGCTACGAAAACGTCTCGAAGATGCGCGAGTACGTGATCGATATGGCGATCGACTGGGTGGCGGCGGGTCTCGACCCCGCGAAATGCTCCATGTTCATCCAGTCGCACGTGCCGGAGGTCGCCGAGCTCCACCTCGTGTTCTCCATGATAACGCCCCTCGGATGGCTCGAGCGGAACCCGACCTACAAGGAAATGGTGCTCGGCTACAAGATCGAGAGCCCGAGCTACGGGCTCCTCGGCTATCCGACGCTCCAGTCGGCGGACATTCTCGTCTACAAGGGACAATTCGTTCCCGTCGGCAAGGACCAGGAGGCGCACGTCAACCTGACGCGCGACCTCGCGCAGCGTTTCAACAGTCTCTACGGCCGGGACGTGTTCCCGATCACGCAGGTGCTCCTCACGCAGATTCCCAAGGTCCCGGGCACCGACAGTGTCGACAGGAAGATGAGCAAGAGCGCGGGCAACTACATCGCGCTCGCGTACTCGGAGGAGCGGACGGCGGAGATCGTGCGGACGATGTTCACCGACCCCATCAAGATCCGCAAGAACGACAAGGGGCATCCCGACGGCTGCGTCGTGTACGCCTTCCACGGGTTCTACAACAAGGCCGAACAGCCCGTCGTGCGTCGCGAGTGCGAGGAAGGCCTGCGCGGATGCGTCGACTGCAAGAAGCAGCTCGCGGCGCGGATGAACGAGGCGCTCCGTCCCATCCGCGAGCGGCGCCGGGAGCTCAAGGAGAGACCCGATCGTATGAAGGAGATTCTGATGAGCGGGGCGGCGAAGGCGCGCACCGTCGCGCAGGCGACCCTCGAAGAGGTTCGCGAGGTCCTGAACCTGCCCCCGAAGGAGATCTTCTGATGTCGGACGTACTCGATTTCTTCATTTCGAAGTTTCGAAGCAGCCTCGACCTCCCGAACGTGCCGTCCCCCTATTATCGGCCCCGTCCCTACCGGAACTCCGCCGTGCGCTTCAGGACCTGCTCGCCGGCCGATTTCGAGGAGCGAAAGGACATCCTGATCAGGGAAGCGGGGCTCAACACGTTTCTTTTCAGGGCGGACAAGATACCGGGCTGCGATCTCCTTTCCGATTCGGGCACGACGACGATGACGATGGAGCAGTGGGCGGCGATGCTCCTCGGGGACGAGGCGTACGGATCGAACGAAGGGTATTTCGAGCTCAAGGACCAGGTGGGCGCCACCTTCGGTCCCGCGTGGCGGCAGCGGAGCGGCCTGCGGGTAGGGGAGCGCGAACCCCTCTACATATTTCACCAGGGACGGGCCGCCGAGAGCGCCCTTTTCACCGTTCTCTCGCGCGAGCTCAAGAGGACGGGCTTCCCCGCGCCGAAGCCGCTGTCCGTGGATCTCCTCCCCGAGCTCCGTTCGAGGATCGAGCACCGGATCAAGGCCGTGAAGGGGCAGACGGTGGGGCCCTACGAGCCGTACTTCGTCGTTCCGAGCAACTCGCATTTCGACACGACCGAGGGGAACATCGAAGACAAGTTCATGGTGCCCGTCAATCTTCCCTGCCGCGAGCACCTCGCGGGGGACGAGCAATTTCCCTTCCGGGGCAACATGGATCTCGAGGTGCTCGAGAATCTCCTCGAGAGCGAGCCGGACCGCGTCCCGGTCGTCTATCTCACGATCACGAACAACACGGGGGGCGGCCAGCCGGTCTCGATGGAGAATATCAAGCGCGTCCGGGAAATCACGCGCAGACACAAGGTGCCGTTCTTCTTCGACGCGTGCCGCTTCGCCGAGAACGCATGGTTCATCCGCGACAAGGAGAAGGGCTACGCCGGACGAGCGATCGAGGAGATCGTGCACGAGATGTTCGAGCAGGTCGACGGCTTTCACATCAGCTTCAAGAAGGACGGGCTCGGCAACATCGGCGGAGCGATCTGTCTCAAGGACGAGAGCCTCTTCACGAAGAGGTTTCCCCGCTTCCCGAACGAGCTCACCGACTACCAGATCATGACGGAGGGGCATCCCACGTACGGGGGGCTCGCCGGGCGCGACCTCAAGGCGCTCGCCGAGGGGCTCCGCACCGTGACGCGCCAGGATTACCTGAACCTCCGCATCCGGCAGGTGCAGCGTTTCGGGGAGCGTCTCACGGCGCTCGGCATTCCGATCGTCAGGCCGATCGGCGGCCACGCGATCTACATCGACGTCGACTCTTTCTTCGACGGCCGTGCCCGCGACGAGGAGCTCAAGGGGATCGCCTTCACGGGGCTTCTCCTCATCGCAGGGCACCGGTTCTGCGAGCTCGGGCTCTACGCCTTCGGCGCCTTCGACGGCGCGAGGGAGATTTCCCCCGAGCCGCGCGTCAACAATATCCGCGCGGCAGTCCCGCGCCTCGCGTACGAGGACCGGGACCTGTATGCCGCGGCCGAAGCGGTGAAGCTGCTGTACGACCACCGCGACCGCATTCCCGCCGTTCGCGTCGATTACGGGAGGGATCTCAAGCTCCGGCACTTCAAGAGCCGGTTCTCGTTCGTCGTCTGAACGGAGACGCCGGCTCGTTCGTGCTTCATGCCGGGGCCCCCGCGGAGAGCGCTTCCCGCCGATGTCCGTCCGTTTCCCGTCCTCCATCTGTTTGCAACAAAATCAGTTCCATCACGGTTTTCGGGCCGTTTTCCGGCGGGAGTGGAATATTTCCTGCATACTACCGGAACGCGCGGCGCTCGTGAGGCGGCCGCGGCGTCCGCGTCTCGAGCGGTTTCGTGACGGAGCCTTGGGTCTCCGGGAGGATCATTGAGCACGCAATTCGAAGACTTCGGATCGATACCCCCCCTTCCGGACGGGCAGGACGCCGCTTGCGCGCCGGGCTCGCCGGGCGCGCGCGAGACCGCCGAGATGGGTCCCTCCCCGGGCGCCGATTCCTCGTTCGTCTACCGCGACGTGTGCCGCGACAGGACCGACGAGGAACGGCAGCTCGGCGCCGTCATGGAGATCGCGAACGCCATCAACTCGCAGCTCGACCTCGATCAGATTCTCTCGGCGATATCGAAGGAGCTCTCGAAAGTCGTCGACTACGACATCGGCTGCGTCGCCATCTACGACAGGGAGCAGAACGGCCTCTTCATTCGCCACGTCTGGCGCAAATCGGGCGACAAATCGGGGGAGGGGCGCTACGTGCCGCTCGACGAAAGCAACCTCGTCGGATGGGTCGCGATCCACAGGAAGCCCGTCGTGCGAGGCGATATCCCGGCCGACACGCGATTTCGCGAGATCATGAAGGAGGACGCGCTCAAATCGGACATCGTCGTTCCGCTCATGGCGAAGAACGCGCTCGTCGGAACGGTCAACATCGGAAGCTATACCCTCAACAGGTTCAGCGATTTCGATCTCGACCTCATCGTGCGGTTCAGCAACCTCACCTCGATCGCGATCGAGAAGTGCCAGCTCCTGCGGGAGCTCGAGGACCTCGGCTCGAAGTACCATCTCCTGATGAGGAACGCGAGCGAGATCATCGTGATTATCAGCGCGTCCGGCGAAATCTTCGAATGCAACAGGATGATGTGCGATCTGACCGGCTACACCCCCGAGGAGCTCATCGGCCGCGAAATTTTCAGCCTTACGCTCCCGGCGCGGCGCGATGAGGCGAAGAAAAGTCTGTCGGGCGTCCTCAGGGGCGAGGTGACGCGGCTCTCCGAGATCCCCTATCTGAAGAAGAACGGAGAGGTGCTGTACCTCGAGATCAGCGCGACCGCCATCAGGATCAAGGACCATCCGTACGTTCTCGTGCTCGCCCACGACGTCACGGAGCGCAGAACGCTCCAGGAGAAGATAACCGTTCAGAACATGGAGCTCCTGACGATCAACAAGAAGCTGCGCGAGCTCGACGATCTCAAGAACGAGTTTCTCGGCAGGATCAGCCACGAGCTGCGCACGCCGCTCTCCGTCATCATGGCCTACACCGGCACGCTCATCGAGGACCGCGAGCAGTCGATCGATCCCGAGACCCGGAACGAGTTCCTCCGCGTCATCGACGCGCACTCGAACAAGCTCCTCGGCCTCATCAACGACCTCCTCGACCTCTCGCGGGTCGAGGTGTCCGAGACGATGCTCCACATGGACGAGGCGAGTCTCAACGACGTTATCAAGATATCGACGAAGATCTCGGAGCCGTCGGCGACGCAGAATCGCGTCACGCTCCTGACCGATCTCGACGAGACCATCCCGATTATCAGCTTCGATCCGCTGCGGATCAGGCAGGCGTGCGTGAATCTGCTAGACAATGCCGTGAAATTCAGCGGCGAGGGGGATACCGTCGTCATCGCCTCGAGGCACGCGGGCGAAGAGGTCGTCGTTTCGGTGCGGGACCGTGGTCCCGGCATCGACGCGAACGATATCCCCGAGCTTTTCGAGAAGTTCAGCCAGATCGACGGTGGACCGACGCGCGAGAAGGACGGTCTCGGCATCGGGCTCAAGCTCGTGAAGCACTACGTCGAGCTGCACGGCGGCAAGGTATGGGTCACGAGCGAGATGGGCGCGGGTTCGACCTTCTACTTCTCACTCCCGAAACGCTAACCTCAGGAGACGACGAGCTCTCCGCTCTCGATCGAGATTCTCCGCGTGATCGACGTCACGGCGAGCCCGCCGATTCGCATCTCGCCGAGCGGGTCTTCGGGGTTCGGCGCCTCGACGAGGATCTGCGCCAGGTTCCCGATGTCCTTCCCCTGCTCGATGATCATGTTTCCCGACGTGACGACGCCGTGGCGGAGGAGGTACGAGGCGAGGCCGGCGGCCGCGGTCCCCGATGCGGGATCCTCCCACATGCCGAGGGCCGGGGCGAAATGGCGCATGTACGCGACGCAGTCGGCGCTGTACGTGTCGACGGCGAAAACGTGGTTCGTCTGGATGCCGTGCGCGCGGTTCATGAGACCGAGCTTGATGAGGTCGGGATTCATATCCTTGATCGTCTCCTTGTGGGCGACGGGGATCATGAGCTGCTCGAACCCCGTCGTGATGATCTCGAGCGGGAGCCCCGTCCGCCGGATTTCACCCGCGTCGAGGCCGAGAATCCGCGCGATGTCCTGCGCCGCGACGTCCGAGGGGCGGAACCCGTTGACCGATTGATGGAGCATGATCTTCTCGAGGACGCCCGCCTCCGCGCCGTTGACCGAGAGGACGGTGCCCGAGGTCCTGTCGGGACGGGCGGCCGCGCCGCGCGTGAAATGGATGTCGAGCTGTTTGATGCCGGCCCTCGTCTCGAATAGGGCTTTCGTCACGCCGTTCCCGAGCGGGATCCGCCCGTCCTCGAGGAGCGCGTAGCACGAGGCGATCATCGCGTGGCCGCTCAGGTTCACTTCCTCGCTCGGCGTGAAGAACCGGATCCTGAAGAGCGCCTCTTCGGACGACGGGAGCGTGATGAACGTCGTCTCGGAGAGGTTCATCTCGCCGGCGATCATGAGCATCATGTCGCTCGAGAGAGAATCGGCCTCGGTAATCACGCCGGCGGGGTTGCCGCTGAACGGGTTCGTCGTAAACACGTCGACCTGCTTCATCACGATGTCCTGCATGGCGTTCTCCTTCTTCCGTTCCTGTTGCAAAAAGCGAGAGGCGCGGTGCAAAGTCCATTGTTCTTACGCCCCGCGCCGCGCCGTTTCCCGTTGCATCCCGAAGTCTCGTCGTGAATGTAACACATTGTATTTATTGTCCTTATCTGGCGCTCCGTACGGACTCGTTCCCGCGCGGGACACGTCTGGACCTATGTCCCTGTGTGGTATAGCAATTGCAAATCCGATTCCCCGCGACACCCAACGCCATCCATAGGCAGGGTTGGTGACAGGGAACAACAGTGTTCTTTTGAATGCACGCGCGTCCCGCGAGCGGGGCGCATTGCCCGGGTCACGAAGAATCTGGAGCGACCATGACTCTCATTGGAATGAGCCTCGGCGAGTTGCTCGCGAGTATCCAGAAGAAATTCGGGATGGATCTGTCGACCTATCGTCTCGCGTGTCTTCAGCGCAGGGTGTCGATACGCATGGCGGCGCTCGGGATCGCGACGCTCGACGGATACATGGACGCTCTCGCGGCCAACCCCGGCGAGATCGATCAGCTCCTCGACACCGTCACGATTCACGTCACGGAGTTCTTCAGGGATCGCGAGGTGTTCGACGCGATCGAGAAGGAGCTTCTCCCGGCGATGATCGATCGCAAGCTCCATTCTCCCTCTCGGACGATCCGCGTCTGGAGCGCCGGATGCTCGACCGGGGAAGAGGCGTACAGCCTCGCCATTCTCAT
>JBEKAW010000129.1:0-7579 GCA_050015715.1 Candidatus Krumholzibacteriaceae bacterium | reverse complement strand
CAGATCGCGGAGTTCGAGGTCGGCAATCTCGACGTTCTCGAGGTGCCTCGCGCGGAGCTCGAGCACTGGCGGGCCGCGGGGACGCCGCTTCTCTGGAAGGAGGAGCTCAGGGTCGTCTACATCGGTTTCAACACGACGAAGCCGCCCTTCAACGACCCGCGCGTCCGGCAGGCGCTCAACATGGCGGTCGACGTGGACAAGATCATCGCGCAGGTTCTTTTCGGCGCGGCGAAGCGCTCCCGCGGGGTCGTCCCGCCGGGTCTGCGTCCGTCGCCGGAGCCGGCGGAGCGCTACCGGTACGATCCGGGGCGCTCACGGGCGCTGCTCGCCGAGGCGGGGTATCCGAACGGTTTCTCGATGGAGATATGGCAGCGCGAGAACCCCGAGGCGCTTCGCGTGCTCGAGAGCGTGCAGGGGTACCTCGCGGACGTCGGCGTCTCGGCCAAGCTCGTCACGCGCGAGTGGGGGGCGTTCAAGGAGGCGATCGACCGGGGCACGCCGGACGCGTTCTTCATCGATTGGCTCGCCGATTACCCCGACGCGGAGAACTTTCTCATGCCGCTTTTCCATTCGTCGAACGCCGGCGGGGGCGGGAACAGGACGCGCTACCGGAACGCGCGCGTCGATTCGTTGCTGGAGGCGGCCGCGGCGTGCATGGACCAGGCGAAGCGGTGGGAGCTGTACCGGTCCGCCGAGGAGATCGTCTACGCGGAGGCCCCCTGGCTCTTCCTGTGGTTTCCCGAGAGGTACGAGGTTCTGAGCCCGCGGATCACCGGGTACCGGATTCCGCTCATATTCAACGGCCAGCGCTTTCTCGACGTGGGCGTCTGACGAGAGGGGACCGGCGACGCGGTGCTGACATTCATCCTGAAACGACTTCTCCTCCTCGTACCGATCCTCCTCGGGGTCGCGACGATCACGTTCGTGCTCATGTACATCGTCCCGGGGGACCCCGTCCGGGCGATCGCGGGCGAACGGTACGACGAGGCGACGCTCTCGCGAATGCGCGCCGAGCTCGGGCTCGACCGCCCGCTCGTCGTGCGGTACGTCGAGTTTCTCGGCCGCCTCGCGCGGTTCGATCTCGGGACTTCGTTCGTGACGCGGCGCCCCGTCGCGGAGGCGATCCGCGAGCGCTTTCCGAGGACGCTCATCCTCGCCCTGAGCGCGATGGGCATCGCGGTTCTGTGCGGGGTCGTGATCGGGGCACTCTCGGCGTGGGGCGCTCGCCCCGTGCTCTCGAGGGTGCTCATGACCTTCTCGCTCGTCGGCGTCTCGATGCCCGTATTCTGGCTCGGACTGCTCCTCATCTACTTCTTCGCGATCGAGCTCCGCGTTCTGCCCCCTTCGGGGTACGGCGGCGGCTCCATCCGGAACCTCATTCTCCCCGCGCTGACGCTGTCCTTCGCGTCGATGGCGACGATCGCCCGCGTCACCCGCTCGGGCTTCCTCGACGCGCTCGGCGAGGACTACGTGCGAACGGCGCGGGCGAAGGGGCTCGGGGAGCGGATCGTCCTCGGAAAGCACGTGCTCAGAAACGCGCTCATCCCGGTCATCACGATCGTGGGCGCCGACTTCGGAAGCTACCTGAGCGGTTCCGTGCTCACCGAGTCGGTCTTCGGGTGGCCGGGCCTCGGACGTTTTATCGTGCAGGCGATCCTCAAACGGGACTTTCCCGTGATACAGGGAGCCGTGCTCTTCATGGCGGTGCTCTTCGTCCTCGTGAATCTCGCGGTCGACGTGAGCTACGGGGCCATCGATCCGCGTATCCGGGCGGAAGGGGGCGGGTCATGAAGGTCCGGGCGGGATTCTGGCGGAGGCTCTCGCGGATGCGCGTCGCCTCGGCCGGGTTCGTCATCTTCGGCGTCATCCTCGTCGCGTCGATCTCGGCGGGATACATATCCCCGGCGCCCCCCGACAGGATCAACCTCGACGCGGCGCTCGAGCGTCCGTCGCTCCACCATCCCTTCGGGACCGATCCCTTCGGGAGGGACGTGCTCGCGCGCATCGTTCACGGCTCGCGCATATCGCTCGGGGTCGGTTTTCTCGCGCGCACGATCTCGCTTCTCCTCGGGCTTTTCCTCGGCTCGCTCGCCGGCTACTTCGGCGGCCGTCTCGATTCCGTTCTCATGCGGCTCGCGGACATCACCTTTGCCTATCCGACGCTCCTTCTCCTCATCGCGATCATCGCGGTCGTCTCTCCCGGGATGGTCTCGCTCTTCGTGACGCTCGGCGTGGTCGGATGGGCCTCCGTCGCGCGCCTCGTGCGCGCGCAGGTGCTTTCGGTGAAAGATCGAGAGTTCGTGCAGGCGGCCCGTGCCTCGGGAGCGGGGCATGCGGTGATTCTCCTGAGACACATTCTGCCCCAGTGTCTCGCCCCGGTTGTCGTCGTCTACACGCTCGGTCTCGGCATGACGATCATGGCCGAGTCTTCGCTGAGCTTTCTCGGGCTCGGCGTCCAACCGCCGGCCCCGAGCTGGGGAGGGATGATCTCGAGCGGGATCGCGTTCATGCGGACCGCCCCCTGGCTCACCTTCTTTCCGGGGCTCTTTCTCACTCTGACCGTGTGTTCGCTCAACCTTATCGGCGACGGCCTGCGGGACGCCCTGAACCCCCGGCTCGCCCCGGCGATCGCGAGACCCGGGGGCGCGTTGGGAGCGGGGCCGCCGGACGCCAAGGAAGGAAACGCCTAGATGCCGGACGAGCTCAAGTCACTGTGCGAAGCGGTCGCCGCCGTCGAGAAGGAACGCGGTCTCGACTGGCGTTTCAGCTACACGAAGCTCACCCGCCCCGCGGCGGACGTTGTCGCGATCGAGCTCAGCAGCGAGGATGTCTGGCGCGCCCTTCCCGGCCGCCTCGAGGGATTCTCGTTGAAGAAGACCGAGGGGAGAAGCACCGAGCTCGTCTCCCGGGCCGGTCTGACGGTTCGGCTCACGCACCTGGCCCCCGGCACGGACCGTCCCCTCTGGGTCGTCTCCAGCGTGGCCGACGTGAGGCGCGAGGGCGCGCATTCCGCCGAGCTCCTTACCCAGCTCATCATGGGCGAGGTCGCCTACCCGTTGAAAACGGAGGGGGACTGGTTCCTTGTCCGTCTGCCGGACGGATACCAGGGCTGGATACGCTCGTGGTACGTGCGCGAGACGGACGCGGGCGAGATCGCTTCGTACGGAGCGGCGGCGCGCGCCATCGTCGAGGGGAACGTCGGATACGTCGTCTCGGGGCCGGACGAGGGGAGTCTGCCCGTATCGGAGGCGGTCGCGGGCACCCGGCTCATCGCCTCTCCACCGGGCGCCGGCTACCGGGCGGTGAAGCTCCCCGGCGGAAAGAGCGGTTTCCTGCGCTCGGATCTCATCGCCGACGCCCCGGAGCACATGGAGCCCGACAGAGCACGCCTCGTGCGGCGCGCGAAGCGATTCCTCGGCATACCGTATCTGTGGGGGGGTACGACCCCGAAGGGCTTCGATTGCTCGGGGCTCGTGAACCGGGTGTTTCTCATGGAAGGAGTGTCCCTCCCGCGCGATTCCGACCGGCAGGCGCTCGCAGGCGTCCCGCTCCCGAGGGAGGCCCTCGATGGGCCGGCGAGCGGCGATCTCCTCTTCTTCGGCGAAGGGGGCAAGGTGGGCCACGTGGCGATAAGCCTGGGTGCGGGCCTCTTCATTCACGCGTACGGGGAGGTGCGGATCAACAGCCTGGTCCCGGGAGACGAACGGTATGACGAAAGATTTTCAAAAATATTCCTTTTCGCCCGGTCGGTTTTGCGGTAACAATACGAAAGGGCAGGGGACCGTTCCATCCCTCCCGAAGGTGGGGCTAGAAAATATTTGAGAAAGTGTTAAAAAGATGTTGACAATAGTCCTTGGGGTGATTTAGGTTAGCCCCCAAAATATCGAATGGGTTCGAGGTTCATTGAGAGGGGGGTTGCCGGAAGAAGAAAGGATACGGATTTTCACTGACAAGGTTTTGAGAAGCGGCCTTGCTGCAAGGGCTGCAAGTGCCAGAAGCCTTGAGGCCTTATTGAGAAAGGGGGAAGCCAAGGGAGAGACGCAAGCGCCTCTTTAGGCGCAAGGAACATGAAGAAACCAAGAATCTCATCCGCTCGGGTTTGCGGTTATATAGAGAGTGTCATTCCTGAAAGGGTTCTTCCCATAAGGGAGATTTCTTACAGGGGGTTTGTAATGAGTAAATTCTTCGCAGTCATGCTTTCCGTTCTCTTGCTCGTCGCCGCGGCAGTGCCTCTGATGGCAACTGAATCCAGGCAGATGGCGCTGGCCGGCACGGGCCCTTACATCGAAGATGATTACAACATCTTCACGTGGTACGCCACGCTTCCGTCGTACAGCAACACGGTCTGGATCGGCCTCAACTACGGCTACGACTACTATGACGGCGCCACAGCGAGCGCAATAGGCCCGAGCAGCTACAACTACCAGTACATGGGCGCCTCGTACGGTCTCGGCAAGGAAGGCAAGTACGGAACGCTCGCCATGTTCTACTACGACTACTCGCCGGGCCTCAACATCGCCAACAACGGCGACTGGAGCGGCTCGGGCGTCTTCACCGAGTCGGCGGACAGCAAGTGGACCCTGATGTATGCCTACCCGATGGAGAAGATGTCGGTCGGCCTCTTCTTCAACAGGTCCGACAACAGCTACAAGTATGAGAACGAGACAACGGTAAACTACGAGCATCAGGTCGCCTACACGACGATCGGCGCCGGCATCAGGTTCGATCTCGGCGACAAGGCGTACGCCGACCTAGCGTTCGACTACAATGTGGCGAGCTTCAAGGACAAGGGCGAGGAGTACAGCAGCAATTACGGAGAGGTGTCGCAGGATGCCAACACGATGATGGACGTCAGGGGCCGTTTGTTCTGGCAGTGGACCGAGACGGTCACCCTGGTGCCCTACGTCGAGTATGCCTCCTTCGATTTCAGCCTCAAGGCTGACTCCGCGACCGCTTGGAAGGACGCCTACTACGGCGACAAGGCCATGATGTTCAAGCTCGGCATCGGCGCGAACCTCAAGATCAACGAGAACAACCTCTTGGTCTTCGCCATCGAGCCGTACTCCTACTACAAGGAAGAGCCGTCCGATCCTCCGACGGGCCAGACTTACAAGGCAACGGAAACCCTTCTGCCCACGTTCCGCCTCGGTCTCGAGAGCGACGTGAAGGATTGGTTGACGTTCCGCGTCGGCGCCGAGAAGGATTTCTACAAGGAAGAGTACAAGCATACGACCGAGACAACGTCCGAGACGGACACCTACATCGGAAGCGACTTCAACTTCTACATGGGTCTCGGCTTCCATGTGGGCGATTTCGACATCGATGCTCTCGTCAATCCGGATCTGCCGTTCAAGGTCGGGTACTGGTTGACCGGTTACTCGGAGTGGAACAACTACTACGAGGACGTTCCGGTCTACATGATCAGCACGACGTACCACTTCTAGAAGAATCCGGAGCAATCCGAATGAAAAGGGGGCTTTCGAAGCCCCCTTTTTTTGTCCCTTCTGGTCTGGTACTTGCACGCTCCCCCTCGGTTCCGGGAACCAAGAGGGAACATGTATTTCTTCTATTACATCCCCATCGGGCTCGACGTCCTCACGCGCAGGAGGCCGTTCGTAACCTATTTTATAAGCATCAGTTGCGTAACCGTTTTCCTTTTATACAAATACAACCCCATCGGGACGTGGTGGGATCTCACGCTGCTGACCTTCCAGCCGCTCGCGCCTACGATCGCGACTGCAATAACGCATGC
Source organism: Candidatus Krumholzibacteriaceae bacterium (assembly GCA_050015715.1). Taxonomy (GTDB): domain Bacteria; phylum Krumholzibacteriota; class Krumholzibacteriia; order Krumholzibacteriales; family Krumholzibacteriaceae; genus SSS58A. Next base: position 1,827 of record JBEKAW010000129.1, on the reverse strand, counting down.
ATTTCTGCACGGCGGATGGTTCCACCTCATCGGAAACCTCGTTTACATTCTCGTGTTCGGGCCCCCGCTCGAGGATCGCGTCGGCCCGGTCAAGTTCTATACGATCTTCGCGCTGTCCGCGGCCGCGGGCGCGTATCTGCACACGGCGCTCACGGCGCTCTATTCGCCCGAGTACCTCCAGTACGGGGTCATCGGCGCGTCCGGCGCCACCTCCGGCATTCTCGGCGCGTACCTCGTGCGGCTGTACTTCAGCCGCGTTCGCGTCGCATACTGGGTTTTCATGCCGTTCCAGGGCGTGAACCGGGCGGGAAGAACGTACGTTCCGGTCGTGTTCGCGATCATCTTCTGGTTCCTTCTCCAGGGCGTTCGCACGCTGCTGCAGTTCGGAACGGAGGGAATGCGCGTCGCGTACAGCGTCCACCTCGGCGGATTTGCCTGCGGAGTCGTCCTCGCGCTCTGTTTCAAGGCGCTCGGGGAGGCGCGCGCGGAGGAGCATCTCGTCGCCGCGCGGCGCCATTTCGAGAAGGCGGACTGGTTCGGCGCGCAGGCGGAATACGCCGAATATCTCGCGCTGAAGGAAGGGGACGTGCAGGCCCGCGCGGGGCTCGCGCGAGCGTTCGTCGCGGGCGGGGACAAGGTGCGCTCGCGGTCGCACTACGCCGATGCCGTCCGGCTGTCCCTGAAGAAGGGCGAGCGCGACACGGCGGAAGCGCTTTTCGACGAGGCGATGCGCCATATACCGAATTTTGCGCTTCCGGAGGATCTTCACCTGGATATCGCCTGCGGGATGGAGCGGACGCTCAAGTACCGGTCCGCGATGTGCGCCTACGAGCACTTCGTGTGGAAGTATCCGCTCTCGGCGGAGACGCCGTTCGTGCTTCTGAGAATGGCGGGAATCTTCGAAAAGCGTCTCAGGAACCCGCGCGAGGCCTTTTCCTGTTACTCGCGGCTCGTCGCCGACTACGCGTCGGACCGGTGGGCCGAACATGCTCGCGCCGAAATCGAGCGCCTGAAGCGCTCCGATCCGCTGATTTCGACGGGGGATAAGAAATGATTTGCAGTTTTTCGAGGTTGTGCCAAAATAGCTTGCGACGCGGATGAGCTTCTGTTAGGTTTCAGCCGTCGGTGCGGGGCGGAGAGGGCTTGTGGGTGCTGGGAAATCGTCACTCGAGCTGCTGAGATCGAAGGGTATAGTGCGCGGTCTCGAGGGCGCGGGTGAATCGGAGCTGATCGCTCTCGTTCTCGGGACGCGTAATCACCGCTCCGCGGGAGCGATTGCCCAGGACCTGGTGGACCACTTCGGTGGTCTCACCGGTGTCGGGAACGCGACGGTCGAGGAGCTCATGGCCTTCGAGGGCGTCGGACCGGCCTCTTCGATGAGGCTGCGGGCGTCGTTCGAGCTCGGGAAGCGGTGCATTCTCTCGATGAGGGAGGGTGCCATCCGGAAGGTGAGGGCGCCGGAAGACGTTGCCGCGCTGATGACCGTCGAGATGCGCGGGCTCGACCGGGAGCACTTCAAGGCGATCCTCCTCGATACGAAGAACGGCATCCGCAAGATCGTGACGGTCGCGGTGGGGTCCTTGAACGCGGCGCTCGTCCATCCGCGCGAGCTCTTCAAGGCGGCGGTCGCGGCGAGCGCGGCGGGTATCATACTCGTGCACAACCACCCGACCGGGAGCCCCGAGCCGAGCGCGGAGGATACGGATCTCACGCTCCGCTTCGTGAAGTGCGGCGAGCTTCTGGGAATCGAGCTCGTCGACCATATCGTCATCGGCGGGGACCGTTTCGTCAGCATGCGCGAGCGGGGCCTGATCGCATAAGGAAAGG
>JBEKAW010000128.1:0-7637 GCA_050015715.1 Candidatus Krumholzibacteriaceae bacterium | reverse complement strand
TTCCGAGCTCGAGGAGCTCCTCGCAGAACATCGGGGCGCTCACAAGCGAAACTCGATACGCGGCGCAGCAGTCGGTCGACACTCGAACGCACGCGATCGTCGAGTACGCGTGGCCGCAAAACAACGGCTTGCCCCAGAACTTCGAAATCCACGCACATCCCATCTTCGATCGGTACGGCGCTCCGCATCTCGTCGTCGAATACATGATCGACGTCACCGACCGCTACCGCGCCAGGTCCCTGCACAGAGAGGGCGACGCCACGCTGCGCCTCATGCTGGAATCGTCTCCCAACGCCATCACGGTGTTCGACTCCGAAGGCACCATTCTCGACTGCAGCCGGAAGGCTCCCGTATTGTTCGGATATCCCTCGAAGGAGTCGCTGGTCGGCACAAGCATATGGACCTTCTTCTCTCCCGACGGACGCGAGCAGATGCAGCTCGACGTCGCCCGGACGCTCCTCGAGAACATGACGGGGGACGTCGAGTGCACCCTCATGACGAAGGACGGCGGCACCTTCGTCGCGGAGATCTCCTCGGTCGCCATGCGCGACGGCTCCGGGGCCGCTTCCTCGTTCATCATGTTCATAAAGGACGTGACCGAGCGAAAGCAATTCGAGGAGATGCTGGAACGGAGAGCGTGCGACCTTCGCCTGCGAATCAAGGAATTGAACTGTCTCATCAAGATATCCAGGCTCATCGACAATCAGGACCGCTCGCCCGAGCGCATGCTCCAGGAAACCATCGACATCATTTCTTCGGGCTTCCAACACTCGGAGATCGCCTGCGCGCGTATCGTTCTCGAGCATCAGGAATTCAGGACCTCCAACTACCGCGAGACCCCCTGGAAGCTCGCGAGCGGCCTCTTCATCCACGGCCGGTTGATCGGGGGGCTCGAAGTCTGCTACACGGAAAAGCGGCCCGCCGCCGCCGAGGGGCCGTTTCTCGCCGAGGAGCGAGACCTGCTGAACGCAATCGCCGAGGAGATGGGAAAGCTCATCGCGCTCAACCGCACCTACGAGAATCTCCGGCAGAGCGAGAAGAACTACCGCGGCCTTTTCGACGCCAACAACGACGCGATCTTCATCGTCGAATCGGGCGGGCTGGGGATCGTCGACTGCAACGCCCGCGCGGAAACGCTCACGGGCCGCGCGCGGACCGAGCTCCTCTCGATGCGCATTTACGATATCTACCCGAAGCATCTCGTGGACGCCGTGCGCGAAGGCTTCCCGCTCTACGCCGCCGATGCCCGGTGCACGGTCGAAGCCGAGATCGTCGCGAAGAACGGGCGGACGATCCCGGTCAGCACGTGCGCCGCGGTCGTCGATCTCGACGGACGGACGTGTTTCCAGCTTATCTTCCGGGACATATCCGAACGGGTGGAAACGGAGCGCGTCCTGCGAACGGCCAAGGAGGAAGCAGAGCTCGCAAACAAGGCGAAGAGCCAGTTCATCGCCAATGTGAGCCACGAGATCCGAACGCCGATGAACGCGATAATCGGTTTCAGCGAAATGCTCCTCGACGCCGATCTGCCCCCGGAGCAGCTCGACTACACGAAGATAATCAAGACGAGCGCCGACACGCTCCTTTCGCTCATCGACGATATCCTCGATTTCTCGAAGATCGAGGCGGCCCGTCTCGATCTCGAGAACGTTCCGTTCGAACCCGCTCAGATCGCCTACGAGGTCTGCCAGCTCATCTGCCCCAGGATCGCGCCGAAGGGAATCGAGCTCCTGTGCAGCATCGACGACCGGGTCCCGCCGGTATTGCAGGGAGATCCGTTCCGGTTCAGGCAGATTCTCGTCAACCTCCTCGGAAACGCCTCCAAGTTCACCGAATCGGGGGAGATCGAGCTCTCGCTCGGCGTCGATGAGATCGAAAACGACAGGCTCAAGCTGCACGTCGCCGTGCGGGACACGGGGATCGGAATTCCCCAGGACAAGCTCTCGATCATCTTCGCTCCCTTCTTCCAGGCCGACGGCTCGACGACGAGGAAGCATGGAGGCACGGGCCTCGGACTGACGATCTGCAGACAGATCGCGGCGCTCCTTGGGGGCGATATCCGGGTCGAGAGCGAGCCGGGCGCGGGCAGCGTGTTCCATTTCACCGCCTGGCTGGGATACTCAAGCGAGTCAGTCGATGGACGTCCCGCGATGGAGCGGTTGCCTCAGAAGAAACTGCTCGTCGTCGACGACAACGCGCGGGCCGCCGAGAGCCTGACGCGCCATCTCGCATCCCTCGGCATGCGCGTCGTCGCCTCGGCGACGAGCGCCGAGGCGATCGCCGCGCTCGAGCGCGCGAGCGACGCGGGCGACGCGATCGATTTCGTCGTCGTCGACGCGGGGCTTGCGGTCAAGGAAGGCTGCGGGGCGCTTGGAGAGATGCGCCGGCTGTGCGGCGGGGCTCACCCGGCCGTTATCGGCTCTTCACTCCTCATCGACCGGGAGGCCCAGAAACTCATCAAGGAGAAGTTCGACGGGCATCTGAGCAAACCCGTGCGCCGCGAGGAGCTTCACGCGCTTCTCAAGCGGATAATGGAGAATCCGGATGCCGCGCCCGCCGCCGACGGGCGAGCGACGGATCGCGCCTCCGACGCCGCCGAGAAGAGGCCCGAGTCGCCTCCGATACGCATACTCCTCGCCGAGGACAACCCGGTCAACCAGAAGCTCGCGCAGCTCATGCTGGCCAAGGCCGGATGCGAGGTTGACGTGGCATCCAACGGACGGGAGGCGCTCGAGAAATTCACCGCCGATCCCGAGCGGTTCCGCCTCATCTTCATGGACATCCAGATGCCCGTCATGGACGGGATCGAGGCGACCAAAATGATCAGGGCTCGAGGATTCTCCGCGATTCCCATCATCGCGATGACCGCCCGGGCCATGAAGGGCGACCGCGAGCTTTGCCTCGAGGCGGGCATGACCGATTACATCACCAAACCGATCAGACGGGAAACCGTTCTCGCGGCCATCGAAAAGCACGCCGCGCACAGGGAGGCCGTATGAACGTGGCGCAGCTCGCTCGCGACATCGGACTCGAGGAAGCGGAGTATCTGGAGCTCCTCGACCTGTTCTCACAAACCACCCGGGCCGACCTCGCGACGATCGCGGAGGCCGCGGCCTCGGGGGACGCGCGAAAGGCCGTCGGCGCGGCCCATTCGATCAAGGGGGCCGCGGCGAACCTCGGCCTCCGAGACATCGCCGGTGAGGCCCGGACGATCGAGGAACGGAGCCGCGAGGGCCGCCTCGGCGAAATCGGCGGCGCCGCCCGGGCGCTCGAAGGACACCTCTCGTCCCTCGTAGGGAGCCTGAAGGAATGAACAGCGACTACCATGTGCTCGTGGCCGAGGATCATCCCGCCCTGCGAAAGCAGCTCGAATTCATGCTGACGAAGGCGGGCTTCGCCGTGACGACGGCCGAAAACGGACGCCGGGCGCTCGAGCTCATGCGCGAGCGGTTCTTCCCGATCGTCGTGACCGACTGGATGATGCCCGAGATGGACGGCGTCGAGCTGTGCCGGTCGATCCGCGAGGCATCCTCGACCGGCTACGTCTACATCGTGCTCCTCACCGCCAAGAGCTCCAAGGACGACATCGTGACGGGCCTCCAGGCGGGCGCGGACGACTTCCTGAGCAAGCCGTATCACCCCGCGGAGCTCATCGCGCGGCTGAACACGGCGAAACGCATTCTCGGGCTCGAGCAGTGTCTAAAAAGGGTCAATGAAGAGACCAAGATCATCTCGATCACGGACCCCTTGACCGGCGCATACAACCGGACCTATCTGAACGACCGTCTTCCGCAGGAGATCAGGAGAGCCAGGAAATACGCGCGGTCGCTGTCGCTGATCATGAGCGACATCGACAACTTCAAGCGGATCAACGACGGGTACGGCCACCCGGCCGGTGACAGGGCGCTCAGGACCTTCGTTGAATCGATCAACGCGGTCATCCGGGTCGATTGCGACTGGATCGCGCGCTACGGAGGGGACGAGTTCCTCATTGTGTTGCCCGAGACGAGCCCCGCCGGAGGGGGCGCCGCCGCGGAGCGATTCGCACGCATCGTCTCGGAAAAGGCCATGATATTCGGGGCCGAGAGCATCCCCGTGGCGGCGAGCTTCGGGGTCACCGGCTTCGACCTCGTGCCGCCGCAGCAGGACATTTCACAGGACGCGCTGATCGCGCTCGCGGACAAAGCCCTCTACCGGGCCAAGCGTGAACAGAGGGGCGGCGTCAGGGTCCAGGCATGGGCCCCGCCGGCCCTCGTGAACGTTTGACAAATCGCCTCCGCCACGGTACCCTGCACGCGATTATTCTCCACGCAAGGGAGCAACGCGCATGTTCCGTTCCGTACCGTTCGGGTGTCTCTCGCTGCTGCTGTTCGTCGCGCTCGTGATCCTCTTTCCGCTGTTCCTCGCCGACGCGATGGCCTCCGCGCTCGGCAAGCTCGGGCTGAGCCCCGCGCTCTCGCTCTTCGTCGTCATATCCATATTCGTCGGGGGACTCATCAATATCCCGGTCAGGAGGATTCCGCGCGTCATGTCGATCGAGACGACGCCGCTCGGGCTTTTCGGCGTCGAGCGGATGTTTCCCGGGTGGAACCGTCCGTCGTCGTACACCGTCATCGCGGTCAACGTCGGCGGTTGCGCCATCCCGTGCATGATCGTCGCGTATGAATTGACGCGGATCGCGGCGCACGGCTCGACGGCGCTCGCGATGACCGGGGTAGCCGTCGCCGTCAACGTCGTCGTCTGTCATCTTGTCGCCCGGCCCGTGGAGAACGTCGGCATCGTCATGCCTGCGCCGGTGCCCGCGATCGTCGCGGCGGCGTGTGGTTTTATCCTGACGCGGGATATCGCGCCGCAGGTCGCTTTCACGGCGGGCGTGCTCGGGCCGCTTGTCGGCGCCGACCTCCTCAACCTGCGCCGCATCGGACGCATCAGCACGGGAGTGGCGAGCATCGGCGGCGCCGGCACCTTCGATGGAATCGTCCTGTCGGGGCTCGTCGCCACCCTGCTCGCATGAGAGACGCCGCCCGTGCCGCCGGACGGACCGCGCGCGGCGGCTACTTGTGCTCGAAGAGCTTCAGGTACTCGCCGTAGCCTTCCTTGACCAGATCTTCCTTCGGGATGAACCGCAGGGACGCCGAGTTGACGCAGTAGCGCAGGCCCGTCGGCTGCGGCCCGTCGGGGAACACGTGCCCGAGGTGGGAATCGCCGTGCGCGCTCCGCACCTCGGTTCGCGTCGAGAGCAGGCTCCGGTCCTCTTTCTCGACGACGTTGCCCGGCACGAGCGGCTTCGTGAAGCTCGGCCAGCCGGTGCCGCTGTCGAACTTGTCGAGCGAGCTGAAGAGCGGCTCGCCGCTCACGACGTCGACGTATATCCCCTCGCGGTGGTTGTTCCAGTACTCATTTCTGAACGCCGGCTCCGTGCCGCACTGCTGCGTGACGTCGTATTGCAGGGACGAGAGCGTTTTCTTCAGCGTGTCCTTGTCGGGCTTCGCGGGCGCATCGGTTATCTTCGGCAGCTGCCGCTTGCCGCTCCCCCACATCGCCTTCAGGAAATCATCGCGCCCCGAGCCCGCCCGGTATACCTGGTACTGTATCGGGCACGTCTTGTAGTAGTCCTGGTGATAGTCTTCCGCACTGTAGAATTTCGTGAATGCCCTGATCTCCGTCACGATCGGCTTGTCGAAGATTCCCGAGGCATCGAGCGACGTCTTCGACTGCTCCGCCAGCCGCCGCTGCTCCTCGTCGTGATAGAAGATCGCGCTCCGGTACTGCGGTCCACGATCCACGAACTGTCCCAGCGCATCCGTCGGATCGACGTGCGTCCAGAAGACCTCGAGCAGCTTCGCGTAGCTCGTTTTCGCCGGATCGTAGTACACCTGCACAGCTTCGATGTGTCCCGTCTTCCCCGAGCATACCTGCGCGTATGTCGGGTTCTCGGTCTGTCCGCCCGTGTAGCCCGAAATAACCTTTGTCACGCCGTCCAGCTTCTCGAAGTCGGACTCCGTGCACCAGAAGCATCCCCCGGCAAAGGTCGCGACGCGAATTCCACTCGTCCCTTCCATATTCTTTCTTCCCGCTTCCTGCCCTCTGGCGGCGCCCAATGACAACACAAGAATAAAGATTATAATTGATTCCATCGTTTTTCTTTTCATAATGCGAGCCTCCCTTCAGCTAAAAATAATTCTCAACTAAGTCCGTGTCTAGCGAAAACGGGCGGAAGAGCATATAATCGAGCCCATCGCACGGTGGATACGCCGATCGCTCTTTTTGGAGATAAAGCGCTCAGGGCGCCGGAGGAAATGATGTTTGGAAAGGGCATACGGATTTTCAGGCTTCTCGGGTTTGACGTGCGCGTCGACGCGAGCTGGATCATCATCGCGGTGCTCCTCACCTGGTCGCTCGCGCGCAGCGTATTCCCGCACTACGTATCGGGGCTCAGCCTCTCGACCTACTGGTGGATGGGGGCCCTCGGAATGCTCGGCCTTTTCGCTTCGGTCGTATTCCACGAGCTCTCGCACTCCATTGTCGCGAGGCGGTTCGGCCTGCCCATCAAGGGGATCACGCTCTTCATCTTCGGCGGCGTTTCCGAGATGGAGGACGAGCCGCAAAACGCCAAGACGGAGTTCTTCATGGCCGTCGCCGGGCCTCTTGCGAGCATCGTCGCGGGCGTCGTGTTCCTGGCCGTTCGCGTGTGGACGAGGGAGTCGGGGATGGGCGAGCCCGTGAGCTGGCTCCTCTACTACCTCGGGTTCATAAACCTCATGCTCGCGGGCTTCAACCTGTTGCCCGCGTTCCCGCTCGACGGCGGGCGCGTGTTCAGGGCGGTTCTGTGGAATTACAAGAAAGACATCTTCCAGGCGACGAGCATTGCCTCGCGGACCGGGAACGCCTTCGGATGGTTCCTCATCGTGGCGGGCATCCTCTTCATCGTCACCGGCCAGTTCATCGCGGGAATGTGGTGGGTGCTGATCGGGCTCTTTCTCCGGGGAGCCTCGCAGAGCTCGCTCCTTCGACTGGAAATGCGCCTCGCGCTCAAGGGGCAGCCGGTGCGCCGGTTCATGAACGAGAAACCCGTGACCGTGCCGCCGTCGATCACGCTCCACGAGCTCGTCACCGAATATCTGTACCATTACCACTTCAAGATGTACCCCGTGGTCGACAACGATTCCCTTCTCGGATGCATCACGACGAACGAGATCAAGGCCGTTCCCCGCGAGGAGTGGGACCGGCGGCTCGTCGGGCAAGCGACGGTGCCCTGTTCGAGCGAGAACTGCATCTCCGCCGGGATGGACGCTATGGACGCGCTGAAGATCATGTCAAGGCACAACCGGAGCAGGCTCCTCGTCGTCGACGACGGGCGGCTGGCCGGCGTCATCGCGTTGAAGGATCTCCTGAAATTCATCTCTCTCAAAATGGATCTCGAAGGGGCGCAGGGCCCGAGCGCATAGAAAAATCCCCGGCCGACTCAGGTCTCCGGCCGGGGATTGTCGCGCTGCGTCGTTCCCGGGCTGATCCTCACGTCACGGCTTCTTGTACACCCGCCACGTCAGCACCGCGCCCTTGTCGCCGTCCGTGAAGAGGCGGATCGTGTTGTCACCCGCCTTCACGAGACTGTCGGGAAGCGCGATAGTACGTTC
>JBEKAW010000127.1:0-7710 GCA_050015715.1 Candidatus Krumholzibacteriaceae bacterium | reverse complement strand
CTCCGCTCCTCGTATTCGAGGCTCGCGGATTCGAGCCGCTTGAAGCAGGTCTCGACCTCCTTCTTGGATGCGTGGATCTTGATCGACAGCTCCGCGATCGCGGCGCTGTCGCCGTCCTTGGAGGCCGATTCTATGGCCGCGTAGTGACGTTCGAGCTCCGCTTCCGCGGTCACAATTCTTCTCTCCAGCTCCGCGATCCGTTTTTCCAGGGGCCTCAGCGCCTTCGAGCGCTCGCCGATGAATTCGGCGCGGGCCTGTTTCTGCGCCATTCTCGCGGCCCTCATCTCGCGCTTGCCCTCGTCGGGCTCCTTGCTTTTCCGAACGCGCTCCTCATCCCAACCGCGATCCTCCAGAAAGCCCTGATAGCTCCCTTCGAATACGCCGGCCCCACCCCCCTGAAAAACGATCAGCCGCTCCGCGAGCCCATGGAGCAGCATCTCGTTGTGCGTCACCATCACGACGGCGCCGTCGAAATCGTCGATCGCCTCGAGAAGCGCGTCGCACGACTCCATGTCAAGATGGTTCGTCGGCTCGTCGAGGAGGAGAAGGTTCACCGGGGTCGCGATGATCTTGCCCAGCATCAACCGGTTCTTCTCTCCCCCGGAGAGAACCTTGACCTTCTTCAAGGCCGCGTCCCCTTCGAACATCATCATCCCGGCGATATTGCGCGCCCGCTGCTGATCGATGGAGGGGTCCGAATGGTATATTTCCTCGAGCACGGTTCTATCCTCGATGAGCCCGTCCGCATTCGCCTGGGCGTAGTACGCCGTGGCGGCCGTGGCGTTGCACATGATCTCGCCCGACTGCGGCCTGAGGTCCCCGGCGAGCGTTTTGAGAAGCGTCGTCTTCCCCTTGCCGTTCTTTCCGACGACGCAGATTCTGTCATGCGGCCCGACCGAGAACGACAGATTCGAAAAAAGCGCTCGGCCCGGGTCATACCCGAAGGTGACCTCCTTCACGTGCATGACCGGTTTGCCGTTGAAGGGCTTGGCGGCGAACGAAAAGTCGAGGTCCTTGGTGTTCTCGAGCTTTTCGAGCTTCTCGTGCCTCTCGAGGGCCTTGATCCTCGATTGGACGCGGCTCGCGAGCCGCGCCTTTGCCCGGAAGCGCCGTATGAAGACCTCCACCTGCTCTCTCTTCTTCTCGTCACGAAGCCTCGTCTTCTCGTACACCTCCTCGTCCATCGCGAGCCGCGCGTAGAGCTTGCCCGTGTCCCCCTTGATCTTGCGCAGACCTTTCCGGTATATCCCTATGGTATGGGTGACGACATTATCCATGAAGATCCGGTCATGCGTAATCAGCATGAGCTCCCCGCGCCAGCTGTTCAGGAATCGCGTGAGCCAACGGATCGACGTGATGTCGAGGTAGTTGTTGGGCTCGTCGAGGAGGAGCAGATCGAACTCCCGCACGAGGGCCTTCGCCAGATTCAACCGAACCTGGAATCCGCCGGAGAGCTCCGACGGGTGCTTGCGCATGTCGGCCTCGCCGAAGCCGAGCCCCGCGAGGATCTTCTCGACCTTCCAGTGAGACCCGCTCTCGGCCGCCGCGAGCCCTCGGCACCCCTCTTTGAGGACCGTGTCCTCGGTGAACTCGGGCTCCTGCAGGACGTAGCCTATCGCGTAACCTTTCGGAACCGCGATCGAGCCCGAATCGGGCTCCTCGAGACCCGCGATGAGACGGAAGAGCGTCGTCTTCCCGCGGCCGTTCCGCCCCACGAGCCCCGCGCGCTCCCCCGCGTTCAGCCGGAAGCTCGCGTTCCTGAACAGCTCCTGTGCGCCGTAGCTCTTCGATATATTGTCGACGATGATCATTCCGACCTGCCGTGCTGCGTTCGTATCGATGCAATATAGCTTTTCGGGGGGCGTTCTTCAACTCCGGTCGCGCACCGCTCTTGACTTGACACCGCGATTGCCGTATGAAGGCTTGAAGGGCCACGTTCATACAATCGAAGGAGAGAGCAATGAAAAGAGCACTTCTGGCCGCCGCAATACTCGTCATCGTCGTATCGCTCGCCTCCATACACGTCGATTCGTGCACGAATTTCATCGTGACGAAGGGCGCCTCCGCGGACGGCTCCGTCATGATAACGTACACGTGCGACGGAGAGTTCTACCCTCATATGACCATCGAGCCCGCCGCCGACCACGGGGCGAACGAGTACGTGGAAATGCAGGACTTCCAGGGCAAGGTCAAGGGAAAGGTCAAGCAGGTGCCCCATACCTACGCCGTGGTCGACCTGATGAACGAGCATCAGCTCGTCCTCGGCGAGACCACATTCACGGGGCGCGAAGAGCTCATCAATCCCGACGGCCTGCTGCAATACTGGTGGCTCATGAGGCTCACGCTCGAGAGGGCCCGCACCGCGCGGGAAGCGGTCGAGGTCATGGCGGGGCTCGTCGACGAGTACGGCTACGGGAGCTCGGGGGAATCGATATCGATCGGCGACCCGAACGAGGCGTGGCTGTTCGAGATCATAGGCCCGGGGCCCGGCGGGAAAGGCGCGAACTGGGTGGCCCTCCGGATTCCCGACGGCTACGTGTGCGCGCACGCCAACAAATCCCGCATCGGCGAGTTCCCCCTGAACGACAAGAAGAGCTGCCTCTACTCGCCGAACGTCATCGATTTCGCGATCAAGAAGGGGTACTACAATCCGGCTTCCGGCAAGCCGTTCAATTTCAACGAGGCCTACTGCCCGGCCGACCAGCAGAAGCTGCGCTACACGGAGACGCGCGTATGGAGCATCTTCCGCCGCGTCGCCCCCTCGCAGGAGTGGCCGGTCGACTACCACCGCGGCGTCGCGGGCGCGAAGCCGTATCCCCTCTGGATCAAGCCGGACCGGAAGCTCACGAGAATGGACGTCGTCCACATCATGCGGGATCACTACGAGGGCACCGACTACGACATGACCAAAGGGATCGACGCGGGACCGTTCGGGTCCCCGAACCGCTGGCGGCCGATAACATGGAAGGTCGACGGCGTCGATTACACGTGGGAACGGCCCATATCGACCCAGCAGACGGGATTCTCATTCGTCTCCCAGTCGCGCTCGTGGCTGCCCGACCCGATCGGCGGCGTTCTCTGGTACGGGCTCGATGACAGCTACTTCACCTGCTACGTCCCCTTCTACTGCGGAATCGGCGCGGTTCCGGACTCGTACACGCAGGGGAGCCTCAGGGAGTTCTCGTGGAACTCGGCGTGGTGGGTGTTCAACTTCGTCGCCAATTTCGCCAATCTGAAATATTCGTACATGAAAGATGACATACAGAAGGTTCAGGGAGAGCTCGAGGCGAACATGGAGGCGCTGCAGCCGACAGTCGAAAAGACGGCGGTCGAGCTCTCGAAGACGAGTCCCGCGCTCCTCGCCTCATACCTCACGGACTATTCGACGAGCCACGCAGAGACCGCCGTGAAGCGCTACCGCGAGCTCGGCGAGCTTCTCATCAGGAAATACAACGACGGATACGTGCAGGACGAGAACGGCCGCCCCAAGGAGGTCGGCTATCCGGAACCGTGGTATCGCGAGGTCATCAAGGAGCGGCCGGACCAGTTCAGGATCGAGAGCAAGGATTCGCTGAAAACGGCGCTGCCGTACTAGGGCGGCGGCCGGAACAATCGAGGGAGGTCATCGGTATGCGCGGATGTCTCGTCATTCTCATCGCCACGCTTCTTTCGCTCGCGGGGGCCGCGGCAGTGACTGCGGGGGCGCCCGCGGTCGCGACTGCGGGAGCACCCGCGGCGGCGACGGCGGCCGCAACCGGCACGGCGCCCGTGACGGCGCCCGCGGCGGTCAAGTCCCCCACCGAATACCTCGGCTTCGATATCGGCGCCGACCGCAAGCTCGCCGACTACGAGCAGGCGCGGGGCTACTTCGAGATGCTCGACGAGGCGTCGCCGTGGGTCACGGTCAAGAGGATCGGCACGACGACGCTCGGGAAGCCGATGATCGCGGTCATTCTCTCGACTCCGGCCAACCTCGAGAAGCTCGACCACTACCTCGACATATCGCGCCGCCTCGCCGATCCGCGAAAGCTCACGAGCGCCGATGCCGCGGCGCTTATCGCGGAGGGGAAGATCGTCACCATGATCACGCCGAGCCTCCACGCGACCGAGGTCGGAGCGATGCAGATGTCGCTCGAGCTCGCCTATACGGTCGCCGCGCAGAAGGACGAGCGGCTCTCGAAGGCCCTCGAGCAGGAGATCCTCTACATCGTGCCGACGAACCCGGACGGACTGCAGATGGTCGTCGACTGGTACAAGAAATGGCTCGGCACCGAGTATGAAGGGGGCCCCATGCCGTGGCTCTACCACTATTACGCGGGCCACGACAACAACCGGGACTGGTTCACGCTGAACCTCGTCGAGACGAGGGCCGTCTTCGATCTCTACTTCAAGAGCGTGGTGCCGCAGGCCGTCCTCGACATGCACCAGCAGCAGTCGAACGGCGCCCGCCTCTTCCTTCCTCCCTACTATCCTCCGGCCAACAGGAACGTCGATCCGCTCATCTATCGCGCGATAAATCTCACCGGGGCCGCGATGCAGCTCGCGTGCGAGGAGCGCGGCCTCGCCGGAGTCATCTCGAACGCCTCGTACGACGCCTACTGGGAGGGTTCCTCGAATCAGGTCGGGTGGTGGCATAACCAGATCGGTCTCCTGAGCGAGGCCGCGAGCGCCAATATCGCGAGCCCAATCTATATCGAGCCGGGAGAGCTGCGCGGGGACGACGTCGGCTTCGCGAAGTACGAGATGACGCTCACCTTCCCGAACCCGTGGCCGGGCGGATGGTGGCGGCTCCGCAACATCGTCGACTACGATATCACGGCGGCGAAGGCGTTCGTCGAATGCTGCGCCGAGAACCGGGAGCGGTTTCTCGACGACTACTATCACATGGGGCTGAAAGCGGTCGAGCGCGGGAAGACCGAAAAGCCGTTCGCCTACGTCATCCCCTCGCCGCAGGGCGACCCCGTGACGGCGGCTCGCCTCGTCGAGGATCTCATGCTCGGCGGCGTCGAGGTGCACCGCGCGGCGAAAGACTTCATGGTCGGCGACCGGCTCTACCGGGCGGGCTCATTCGTCATCAGGCTCGACCAGCCGTACGGGCGCTACGCAAAGGACGTCCTCGAGAGGCAGCAGTACCCGGACACCCGCTCGAACCCGAAGCAGCCCTTCGAGAAGCCGTACGACATCACGGGCTGGACGATGCCGCTCATGATGGGGGTCGGCTGCGACGAGATCGACGAGCATTTCGAAGCGCCCCTCGACCTCCTCGCCGCCGCCCCCTACCCCGCGGGGAGCTTCGCCGACGGCGCCTGGGGCTACGCCCTGCGCCCCGAGATCAACGCGTCGTACCAGGCAGTGAACGAGCTCCTCGCGAAGGGGTTCGCCGTGCGCCGTCTCAATGACGCCGGGACGCTCCCCGCCGGCACGTTCGTCGTGCCCGCGGCGAAGGCGCTCGGCGCGGTGGCCGCCGAGATCGCCTCGCGCACGCACGTCGATTTCCTGCCGCTCCAGAGCGCGCCCGCGGGCGCCACGCACGACCTTCGCCCCGTCAAGACGGCCCTCTATAAACCGTGGATCGCGAACATCGACGAAGGCTGGACGCGGCTCCTCTTCGACTCGTACAAGGTTCCCTACGCCAATGTCTCGAACAAGGACGTGAAGGAGAACAAGATCAAGGACTTCGACGTCCTCGTGATTCCGAGCGTCAGCGCCCCGATCATCAAGGACGGCAAAATCGACGATGAGGAAGAGGCGCGGTGGTTCCGGCCGCTGCCGCCGGACTACAGAGGCGGCATCGACAAGAAGGGCGTCGAGAACGTCAAGAAGTTCGTCGAGGGCGGAGGCACGCTCATCTGCTTCGGGAGCTCGTGCGCGTTCGCGATAGAGACCCTCGAGCTCCCGGTCCGGAACATTCTCAACAAGGTGCCGAGCGACGATTTCTACTGCCCGGGGTCGATACTGAAGGTCTCGTTCAAGACGGACCAGCCCGTCACGTACGGCATGAGCGAGGACGGATACATCTTCTTCGCCAACAGCCTCGCGTTCGCGACCTCGGTGCCGTACGGGAAATTCGACCGTTCGGTGCTCGCGAGCTACACCGACAAGGAGCCGCTCGCGAGCGGCCTCCTCATCGGAGGAGAGCGGCTCTACCGGAACGCCGCGCTCGTCGAATACAAGGTGGGCACGGGGCGCGTCGTGCTCTTCGGGTTCAACCCGCAGTACCGGTGCCAGACGGCGGGCACCTACAAGCTCGCGCTGAACGCGCTACTGGAGGCGAAGCGCTGAAAGAGCGAAGAGGGACGACGGCCATGCCCAGACGACCCTAGCGGGCCCCCTTGGGCGGCGCGAGCGCCTTTTCCTGCGCCTCGAATTTCGGCATGAGGTACTGGACCATGTCCTTGTGGACCAAAAATTCGAGCATCTTGAGCTTCAGATAGTCGTCGCGATAGTAGTAGTACCCCTTCTCCTTGCCCCAGTACGCGCTCGCCATCGAATCCTTGATGAGGAACCAGTCGCGGCCCGCGACCTTCATCATGGCGAGTAGATGCACGCCGTGGTCGTCCTGCGTCGTTTGATTGTCGAACCTGAACTCGCGCGAGTCCTGATCGATGTACTCCTGGGGAATATCGAACGACGGAATGATCGCCGCGTCCTCGAAGCCGTAGAGCCCCGGCTCGGACACGTCCCCCCCGAGGGCGACCGTGTATCCATGCGCCGTCGCGCGTGTGATGATCTCGTAGAAGTCCTTGAGCGGAACGTTGTAATAGTTCTCGGTCGGACGCCAGTTGTCGGGAACGTCGTATTTCCCCTTCGTGTAGAAGGGCACCGTCAGCGTCGACATGACGTCCACGTAGTCGTCGACGTTGATCTTGACGACCTTGTCGAAGAACTGCTTCGGCGTGTAACGCGCTCCCTGATACTCGAACTCCTCCGGCGGCCGGCCCATGAACTTGTCGAGGATCGCCCTGATCTGGTTTATGATAACGCTCTCATCCCAGTAGTTGTGGTCCTTCGCGAACTCGAGATAGCGGGCCATCTCGGTCGTCATATCCTCGTCGTCGTACTTGTCCTTCCCGGGGACGAGGCCGGAGTAGGCCGCGTCGGGGACGACGCCGTACTTCTTCCAGACGATGCCGACGGCGTCCGACTCCGAGCCCTGCGCGAAGGGCTGACACCCGCGCTTCGCGATGTAGCCGAGCGCCTTCTCGACGTACTCCCAGTAGACCGTGTGCATCTCGGAGAGCTTGATCTCCCGCCCCGAGAGGCGCTTGATCTCCGACTCGAAGAACGAGGTCGTCGAGAAGCACCAGCACGTCCCGGTCCGGTACTGGCGGTGCGGCGGAAAGTGAAACGGCGCCTTGAAGGCCGCGGGCGACGCCGGCTTCACGATTCCGCTCCAGTCGATGCGAATGACCGGCTTTTCATCCGCCTTCTTCTTCTCCTTGTCGCGAAATGTCTTCTGCACCGCCGCCGAGAGGCTGTCGTTCAGCGCATTGAGGCTGTCCGCCTCGTGCTCCATGCTCTTGAGAACGGGGTCCCGGTATTTCTTCTCGTAGCGAACGTGATCGCGTTTGTTCGATTGTCCGAATGCGGGAAGAGCGCACGCGGCCACGAGCAATCCGGCGATGCACACGCGAAGGAGAGCTTTCATACGAACCTCCTCGGAATGGAATGCCCGAAACGAATGTTCGCCATGATACGCCGAATGCCGGG
>JBEKAW010000126.1:0-7790 GCA_050015715.1 Candidatus Krumholzibacteriaceae bacterium | reverse complement strand
TCGGAGCCGTGAATCTGCCCCGTCCGGGCGAGCCGCCGGGGAGAGATGCCGAGCGTCTCGAGCAGGAGCCTCCTGTTCGTTCGGATATTTTCTGCGCGGTCGCCGAGCGCTCCTCCGAGGTTCAGCGACGAGAACGGCGCGGGGCTCACGCCCCCGTCCCGCGTCGTGATGTATACCTCGAGCTCCGGGGCGATCGCCCGCAGCGGGGGGAACGTGCCCACCGTGATTCCTTTGCGTGTTATCCATTCCATATTTGTTCTATTGACAACCTGCGACCGGATAAGGATAGCTTATCGGGTGATCTTTTCAACGTTTGTCGGAGGCTTCGCATGAGTTTTTTTGAAGGATACCGCTGCGCCGCGTGCGGGCGCGAATTTCCCGGCGCTTCCCCGGCGGGAGAATGCCCGGCCTGCGCCGGAGCGCTCCTGTGCGTGTACGACACCGCGGGGCTTCGAAAGGGCATGGCGGTCGCCGGCCGTCCGTTCGGGGCGGGAGGGAAGGGAGTCTGGCGCTACCGGCATCTCCTCCCCCCGTTCGCCGAAGAAATAACGCTCGGCGAGGGGAACACCCCCCTCATTCGCGCGGGACGTCTCGGGAGCGCGATCGGAGCGCGAGAGCTCTACGTCAAGGATGAGTCCTCGAACCCGACGGGATCGTTCAAGGCCCGGGGGATGGCGGTCGCCGTTTCGCGTCTCCGCGCGCTCGGGGTCGAAACGGCCTTTGTCCCTTCGGCGGGGAACGCGGCGCTCGCGCTCGCCGCCTACGGGGCGGCGGCTGGCATCCGCGTCCGCGTCTTTCTGCCCTCGGAAACCCCGTCGGGCGTCGCCGAGGAATGCCGCATATATGGCGCGGAGGTCACGGTCGTGCCGGGGATCCTGAGCGACGCGGCGAAGGCCCTCGACGCGGCGGTCACCGGGGACCGCACCGGCGTCGTGAGCACCTTCCGCGAGCCCTGCCGCGTCGAGGGAAAGAAGACGATGGCCTTCGAGATCGAGGAGGAGATCGAGCCCGACTGGATCGTCTTTCCCACCGGAGGCGGCACGGGGATCGTCGCGTTCTGGAAGGCCTATCGCGAGCTCGAGGCGCTCGGCGTCTTGAGGAGACCCATGCCGCGGCTCGCCGTCGTGCAGGCCGCGGGCTGCGCTCCTCTCGTCAAGGCGTTCGAGGAGATGAGAGACAGGGCGGAGCCGTGGAAGGATCCCGTGACGCTCGCCTCGGGAATCCGCGTCCCATCGTCGCGGGCCGATATGCTGATACTCCGTTCGCTTCGGGAGAGCGGGGGGGCGGCGGTCGCGGTCACGGACGGTGAGATCATCGCAGCGGTCAAGGAGATCGCGCTCGCGCTCGGCGTCTTTCCCTCGCCCGAGGGCGCCGCGACGTGGGCCGGCCTCAAGCGTCTCGTGCGTTCGGAAATAGTGAGCCCCTCCGCGCGGATCGTCATCGTCAACACCGCGGGAGGGGCTCGTTATCGATTCCTGCTCGATTCCTCCGGTTCGTGATCAGCGCGATCGTGAACGCCCGGTTGACGCCGAGGCGCCCGATGTCCTCGCTCCCGCCCCGGCCGGGGCCGCCGCGCGGCTCGCGCTCGCTCCGCCGTAACCCCGCGCGGGTGCCGAGCTCCAGCCGCGCGAGCTGGAGCGTCCGTAATAGCCGTTCATCGAAAGATCGGATGAGGCGCGTCCCCTGCCGCGCGAACCTGAGCGGTCGACGTTCCCCGAGCGTCCGCCCGTGGATTCGCCTCTGCCGGAGTCGGACGATCTCCGTCCGGGATCCGCGTGTCTGATGACGTCCCGTCCGCCCTCGCCGCTCCTCGCGCGCGGCGACTCCCCGCGCGAGCGCTCGACGGATCGCGCGTCTCCCTGGTCCACGCTCGGCAGCCGCCCGCTCACGGGCCCCCTCGTCCTCGTGCGCAGGTCCCGGTTCGCGGCGCGACTCGAGGCCCGCCGTTCGCCCCCATTGCCGTATATGACCGTCCGGGTCAGCTCGCGATTCCGCACGACGCCGGCCCTTCCCACGACCGCCGTTCGTCCGCCCATGACCACTGTGCGTCCGACGGAGCCCTCGACGGCTCTCCGCTGGAGCGTGGAGCGCTCGAGCCTCCGCGCGACATCGCGGTTCTCCGACCGAACGAGGCGGCTCCCGGCGATGTCTCGACCCCTGCGGATGTCTGTGTTGGTCCTCGCGTAGTCGAGGGGCCGCTTCACGGCGTTATGACCGCCGTAGATCGGCCGCCAGTTGCGGCCATGCCCTTCCCCGTACCATCCGCAGTACCCCCCGTCGTTCCAGTACGGCCCCCACCACGGGTACCGGTAGTGGTACCCCCAGTAGTACGACGGCGGATACCACCAGCCGTAACTCGGCCACCAGTAGCAATTGCCCCAGTTGAAGCCCCAGTTGAAATCCCACCAGAACGGATCCCAGTAGAAGGGGTCGAAGGCGATCAGCGTGGGGCCCCAACCGCCCCAGAATGGATGCCCGGCGTAGTCGACCGTGAGGTAGAGATGCGTCGCGTCTCCATTGTTGTTCTCATTGTTCGTGTCCGCAGGGCTGTTGACCCACTTGTCGCTGTAACGACCGGATGAATAGGTCGTATCCTCCTTCGTCTTGTCCACGACGTGCTTGACGTCGTAGAGCGGCGGATACGGATAGTGCGGTTCCTCCTCGTACGAAATCTTCTCGATGACGATCTCGGGGCATTCCATCGCGTACGGATCGGGGAGCTTCTCCGGGCTGTGGCACTTCGAACACAGGTACCGGGGATACTCCACGTGCCTGTTGACGTAGAAGTACGTGAAGTCCGTCGCGGGCGCGTCCTTCTCGGCCCCATACACGAGCTGCTCGTCGATCATGTTGAAGGCGAGATACGGGTCGAGATCGACGCGAAACTGCTTCTCGCTGGAAACCGAGCCGTTGCGGGCGAGGAAGTTGAGCTCATCCGCGTTGATTCTCGCGGGATCGGTGACCGCGACGGCATGGATGTACTCGACGCCCGTGGTCCGGCCCGCCGTCCAGATAACGCCCTTTCCGGGGGGCGGCAGGAAATAGGCCTTGCGCCCCTCCGAGAGAACGAGACGTCCGTCCTCGGGGTAGAGGAGCTGCACGTTCCCGTCGACATCGACGTCATACAGGACGACATACGCGTCTTTCGTCGTCTGGAAGGAGAGCCGGATTTCATCGCCGGAACGGAACACCGTCCCTTTCTCTCCGAGCAGGCTGACGTTGACGGCGAACTCACCCGGGCCGGGTGCGCTCGCAATGACGCTGCCCTTCTTGAGGTCGACCGCATTCGTCTGGGATGCAAGAGATACGATCAGCGCAGCAAGAAGGAAGAGAAACGCAACAGGTTTCATGGCTCTCGCTCCTTCTCCAGAGCAGGTTTGATCAATATCGGTCCAACCACGGGGCTTGGGACACTCTCTCATAGAACCACCCATCGTTATTATAATTCTCCTTGAGACGTTTTACAAGGCCAACAGTCCTTTCTTTCGCCTGGCGGCGCGCTATTTTACGGCGGCGATCCCGGCCGGTTTCAGGTATCCGGCGCCTCTTCGACCGGAGGCAGCCGCTCTAACACCATGGGATCCTTGGAGCTGAATGTGTCCCGGTGATCCCGAAACATGCTTGACCGTGCGCGGGCACTATAGTACGTTGCCCGCGAGCGTCACCGAAGGAATGAATATGCGTCGTATTTTCGCCGTGCTCCTCATGCTCTGCGCCGCCGCGCCGGCGCTCGCCCAGACCGATATCTATCTCAAGACCGAGAGGGCGGGGCGCGGGAAGGTGCCGATCGTGATCGCCGATATCGAAGCCGCCTCCGCGACGGAGCGCGGGAACGCCGGCACGATCACGAGCGTCATCAGGCACGATCTCGACTTTTCCGGGCTCTTTCAGACCCTGAGCCCCGGCGCGGGCGGGGCGACGGGTGACGCGAGAGGCGCGGGCGCCCGTTTCGAGGGAACGCTCTCCTCGCAGGGAGGCGCCTTCTCTCTCGACGCCAAGCTCGTCGATCTCGCGAGCAAGGAGACCATTTTCAGCAAGCGTTACCAGTTCGGAGCGGACGCGACGAGGCTCGTCGCGCACCGCCTGAGCGACGAGATCGTCTATTTTCTCATCGGCGAACGCGGTGTCGCGACGACACGCATTCTTTTCCGCCGGACGCAGGGGGCGTACAAGAACCTCTTTCTCGTCGACTACGACGGTTACGGCGAGCGGCAGATCACGAAGGACGATCTCGTCATCTCTCCGCTCTGGCTCGACGGTGCGAGGTTCTGCTACACGTCCGATCGCAGGCAGAACTGGGACTGTTATCTCGTCGATCTCTCGAACGGCACGAAGTATCTCTTGACGCATTGGAGCGGGATCAACATCGCCGGGAGCTATTTCGCCCCGCGCGACGAGCTGCTCATGACCCTGAGCGTGAACGCGAACAGCGAGATATACGTGCTCAACTCATCGGGCAAGATTCTCAGGCGCCTCACGAGGAACCGCGCGATCGACATATCGCCGACGTGGTCTCCGAACGGCGCCGAGATCGCGTTTGTCTCCGATCGGGGTGGCACGCCGCAGATCTACATCATGGACGGCTACGGAGGCGGCGTTCGCCGGCTGACGGGGAACGGTTCCTACAATCAATCCCCCGCGTGGTCGCCGAGGGGCGACCTCATCGCGTACGCCTCCCGCGAGGGGAATCTGTTCCGGCTCAAGCTCATCTCTCCCGACGGGCTCGACGAAGAAACGCTCACGGACGACAACCTGAGCTACGAGGATCCGTGCTGGGCCCCCGACGGGCGGCACATCGCCGCGACGGTGGCGGAAGGGGGCGCGCACTACGTCGTCGTCATAGACATCGACACGAAGGAGCGGCGGCGCCTCGCGCAGGGCGAATTCGCCGACTGGTCGCCGCTCGCGGCCGAAGGGGCGGGGGCGCCGGCGGGACGCCGGTGACGCGCGCAAAAAAAGGGTTCCCATGGATACGGGGTCCATGTATCATCCCTCCGGGTGCCCACGGTGGGTGGCCCGGGCGTTCGGATGGTGGTGGCGCACCGCGCCCGCGATGTGTCGGTCAAGGGGTCGGATTTCGAGAAGGAGGTCGGTGATGTCGCGGTACAAATGGTTGATACTGGCGCTCGCGGTTGCGATCGTGCTTACGCCCGCGTGCGCGAAGAAGCATCTCACGCCGGTGGAGAAGCCCGCGGAGCAGGCTCCCCCGCCGGTCGTTCCTCCGCCGATCGAGCAGCCGCAGCAGGCCGAGAAGCCGCCGGTCATTCAGGAGAAACCGGTCGAGATCGCTCTCGGAGACGTTTTCTTCGATTTCGACAAGTACGTGATCAACGACGAGTACAAGTCGGTGCTCACGAAGAACGCCGAGCTCCTCATGGCCGATCCCTCGAAGAAGCTTCTCGTCGAGGGGTACTGCGACGAGCGCGGCACGATCGAGTACAATATGGCGCTCGGCGAGAAACGGGCGAAGGCGGTCATCGATTTCTACACGACGTACGGCGTCAAACCCGATCGTCTCCACATGATCAGCTACGGCAAGGAACGTCCCTTCGATCCGGGGCACAATGAGGCGGCGTGGGCGAAGAACCGCCGCGCGCACATGGTGCTCCAGTAGGTTGCAAGCCATGAAGCGATGGATCGTTCGCGCGTTTCTCTGCGCGCTGTTGGTGCTCCTCGTCGGGATCGCGGGAGGCTGCTGGGGACGCAAGTTCTTCAGGATGCCCTCCGAAGCGCTCGATACGTCGACGAAGGTCGACTCTCTTCTGAAGGAGAACGCGATGCTCCGGGAGCGCATCTCGAATATCGAGCGCGCGCTGGCGGAGGATCAGGAGTTTGCACGGGGAGCGAACGCGCAGCGGAAAATGGATCTCGACGAGCTCAAGGATCAGCTCAACGCGCTCCAGGAGATGCTGAGCGAGGCGCAGGAGAGCTCCCCGTTCAGGCCCGCGGAGCGGGCGAAGGTCACGCGCCCCGATACGACGCGCGCGCAGCCGGGGACGCCGCCGGGGGGACGCGGGGGAGCGGGCGGCGGCTCGGCGGCGAACGCCGCGGGGCGTGATACGCTGCTCGCGGCATCCCGGCCTCTCGCGAAGGACAGCCTTCGGGGGGCCGGCGGCGCAGCGGATACGGCAGGGGGCCTCGCGGCCCCCGTTCCGCCTCCGGAGGCGGTGTACCGGCAGATCTATCTCGACTACAACCGGCGCCAGTACCAGGTCGCACTCGATGAGTCCGAGTCGTTCCTCGCCGAGTACCCCGGCGACCCTCTCGGCGAGGAGGTTCTTTTCATCAGGGGTCAGTGTCTCATGGAGCAGACCGCGTACATGGACGCGTTGAAGGAATTTTCGACGCTCCTCCAGCAGTACCCGAAGGGGAAGCGCGCTCCGGGAGCCCTCCTCAGGACGGCCATCTCGTACGACGCGATGGGGCAGAAGGAGCTCGCCGCGGGCGTCGCGCGGCGCCTGCTCAAGGAATACCCTCAGAGCGAGGAGGCGCAGGCCGCCGAGGAGCGGTTCGGAGCAGCGCTCAAGCAATGATGACGCCTTCACGCCCGCGGCGCCGCGCCGCGACCTCCCCGGACGGCTCCGCATCGTCCGCTAAAGCGCTATGAACGGCATGGACACTATCGGTCAGCACCTTCCGCTCATCGCGTGGCTCGTGGTCCTCCTGCTCTTCTCGGCGTTCTTTGCCGCCGCGGAGACCGCGTATTTTTCGATATCCCGTTCGGCGTCGGCCCAGATGGAAAAGGGGAGGAGACGCGAGCGGATGGCCGCGCACATCCTCCGCGACCCGCGCATGCTCCTCGTCACGGTTCTCTTCGGAAACCTCCTCGTGAACATCTCCGCGACGAGCGCCGTGACCGCGCTCGCGATCAGGGTTTACGGCGACGCGGGGATCGGGATCGCCGTCGCCGTCATGACCGTTCTCATAGTCATTTTCGGCGAGATAGCTCCCAAGAGCCTCGCGATCAAGAAATCGTACGTCTTCGCCGTGTTCGCGGCCCCGGTCCTCGAAGGGCTCATGGTTCTTTTCACGCCCGTACGGGTCGTTCTCGGCGCGATCGCCGACTACACGGTCGAGGCGTCGCGGAGGATCCTCGGGGAGCATGGGGAGGCGTACGGCGCGCGAGAGCTCGCCACCGCCGTGGAGCTCGGCCACCGCGAAGGGCTCTTCGGCGAGTTCGAGAAGGAGGTTCTCACCAATCTCTTTCTCTTCACGGAGATCACGGCGCGGGAAATACAAACGCCGCGCCACGAGGTATTCGCCCTCGACGTCGAGACGCCGCTCAACGAGGCGATCGTCCAGGTCAAATCGCACGGCTTCAGCCGCGTGCCGCTCTTCGAGGGAGCCGGGGAAACGATCGCCGGGGTGCTCTTCGCGAAGGACATTTTGCGTTTTTCCCGGGACGACCGCGTCCGGCTCGCCGACATTCTGCGACCGGCGACGTTCGTTCCCGAGAGCAAGCGCATCCGTGATCTTTTCGGGGAGCTCATCACGTCCCACCGGCACCTCGTCATCGTCGTGGACGAGAACGGATCCTACACGGGAATCATCACGCTCGAGGACATTCTCGAGGAGATCTTCGGCGAGATTCGCGACAGGCGCGAACCGCGCGTCGAGGAGTACCACCGCCTCGACGAGAACCGGATCGTCGTCGAGGGGACGATGAGTCTGCGCGACGTCAACGAGATCCTCGGTACGCGCCTCGAATCGTGGGAGGTCGAAACGATCGCGGGCTACCTCATCGAGAGCATCGGGAAGATTCCCCGCGAGGGCGAGGCGTTCACGATCGG
>JBEKAW010000125.1:0-7828 GCA_050015715.1 Candidatus Krumholzibacteriaceae bacterium | reverse complement strand
CCCGCCCCGAAGACCGTAAGAGGTTGCAGATTATATCAATTCTCTCGAATTGTCAATTGCCGAAGCGCGGGCGCCGGCCCTGCGGAGGATTCATGCGGAAGCTTCGATCTCCTTCGGCTCCTTCGCCAGCGGCAGCGTGACGAGGAAGGTCGCCCCTTTCCCCTCCGAGCTCGTGACGGAGATGTTCCCGCCGTGGTCTTTCACGATCCGCTGCGCGAAGGCGAGACCCAGACCGGAGCCTTCCTCCTTCGTCGTAAAGAAGGGAGTGAAGATCTTGTATATTTGATCGTTCGAGATTCCCTTGCCGTTGTCGGAAATCTGAACGTAGATATTGTCGGGGTCCTGCCACGTGCTGAGACGAACGACCCCGCTGTCGCGAATCGCTTCGATCGCGTTCTGGATTATGTTGAGGAACACCTCGTGAATCTTCACGACGTCGAAATGACTGTGCGGCAAATCGGGCGCCAGGCTCTTGAGAATCGTGATGTTGCGCTCCTCGAAATCCTTCTGGAGGAGCTGGCAGTTGTCCTCGATGACCTGGTTGATATCCCCTTCCTCGAGCTTGATCTCGCTCACCTTCGACTGGAGACTCTCGAGGTACCGTTCGAGCCGCAGCGCCTCGTTCATGATGATCTCGAGCTTGTCCCTGTCGGATCCCGCGATCCCTTTCGACTGGAGGAGGTTCCGCGCGAAGCCCCCGATCGCGACGAGGGGATTCTTGATCTCGTGGATCACCGACGAGGTGAGCTCTCCGGAAATCGCGAGCCGCTCCGCCTTGACCATCCGCTCTTCGTACGCCTTGAGCTTCCGGAACGTGGCCTTCAGGCTCTCGACGTTCTTCTTGAGCGATTCCTTGAGCTGTGCGGCCCTCAAGGACGTCGTCGCGTGGCTCACGATCATCTCGAGGAGATGGGCGTCCTCGGCCGTGATCGCCTTGCCGGTGAAAATATTGTCCACGATGAGAAGGCCGAGGCTGTCCTCGACCGTCGCGATGGGGCATATGCAGAAATCCTCGAGGCCGAGCGCCGTCGAAACCTTCGCGTCCGCCTCGGAGGTCATATCTTCCTTCTTCACGAACCGGACCTCGTGCATCCCTCGCACGATGACGCCGTCGAGATCGTTGATGGAGATCGCGAGCTGGCTCGTGATCTTGGTCAGCGGGCTGTTCCTCAGGTAGTGCAGCTTCTGCCCCTTGCTCACGAGCTTGTCGAGCGAAAGGGAGTCGTCCTTCTCGAGAATCCTCCAGATGCTGTCCGCTTCCTCCGCCGACGACGGGCCGAGCGCGTACTTGCCGCGGAGAACGTCGAACTCCTGCCCCCGCAGGAAAACGAACGCGCGGTTGAATCCGAGCCCCTGCTTGGCCGTGATGACCGTGAGAATGGCGAGAATTATGTCCTCTTCCTTGTCGAGGTGAGAGATTATCTTGCTCACCTCTCCGAGGAGATTCATGAGCTTGCTCCGGCGGATGACCTCCATGTAGAGATCCTCCACCTTTTTCGAGTACATCGAGGAACGGACGAGGGCGTCCTCCAGCGTCTCGAGAAGCGTGATGTCCACCCACCGGCGCCCCTTGACCCGTTCCTTGAGCTGCTTGAAAAACGGGCACTTGAAACAGCACTGGATGAGCTTTTCCTCGAGCCTCGGGAAGACCCGGTCCTTGCAGCGGTGCCCCGTGATCTCCCAGCAGGGGGCGTTCTCCTGACCGTAGGCGGGGCAGTCTTTCTTGTCGCAGGAAAGAAACTCCCAGCAGTTATTGAGCTTATTGGAGTACTTATTGTCCTTCATGGCAGGCACCCTCTCCAGAGGATACCACAGAGGGCCGAAATCCGCAAAGCGTATAATGGGGGCGCACGGCGGCTTCGAGTCTATGCGGGCGTTCGGGGCCGTCCGCGATGCCCTGGTCCCCCCGTTACCGGTACATCGATTTTATCGCACCCCATGACCGCGATTCCGCCGCCGTCGTGCAGGCGTTTTTCGACCCGGGCGTCGGATAGCATCCCGTACCGGCCGGACTGCAGGTCGCGGTGCACGGATTCCAGGCGTCGAAGATCACCCACGTCCCGGGAGCATCGCTTCTTCTGCCGATCGCGCGGTCCTTCCGGGCCGAAGCCTCGACGTACGTGTAGCTGTCCATGAGCGACGTATCGGCGCCCGCGATACGGTAGAGCCTGATCACGTCCCCCGAGTTGTTGAGGCTCAACCCGTACATGGGAAATCCGTTCGCTTCCTCCCATGCCCTCGAGTCGCTCCCGTAGGCGACCGCGACCGCGCCCGCCGCGAGCGTGCCGGCAAACTCGTACCTCCACACCGGCCTTCCGTCGCCGTCCGCGAGGCGGTACCCCGCCAGATCGACAGCCGCTTTGCCGAGATTCGCGATCTCGACCCATTCGTCATCCCGGGAGCTCAGGGCGCCGTCTCCGTCCCAGTCTCGCGCGGGATCGGCCACGAACTCGTTGATGACGATCTGCGCGAGGCAATCGGGAGCATGAACAACGCCTGTACAGGAAACTAGAGCGAAGAAGAAACAAAAATGGAATACCTTCCTCATCATCGTCCTCCCTTCACTACCACCCCGGAAAATATTCCTTCGCGGGGTCGTGCATGAAGCCGCCGTGCTAACCCCGTCGAAGCCAATGTACCACAGAGGCGCCCCGGAAATCCACATGAAAATCTCCGGGGCGCGCTCTGCCTCCCGACCTTGATCTGGAACGCAAGCTGCGGCTGGGCACGTATCCCCCATTCTGTCCACAAATGAAGAATGGAAGGCTTTCGAGCCTTCCATTCCAAGATCATTTCATGCTGTAGCCCCGAGAGCCGGGGCGGCCGGCAAGCTATCGTTTCTCCGCATCCCTCTTTTCGAACCAGGAGGCGAGGAGGAGACCTATGCCGATTGCGGCAACTATGACGCCCGCCGTCAAAGCGCCGTAATTGTCGGACACGAGCCTCAGGATAATGAGCGCGATACCGAGAAACGTGAGAACCAGTCCCCCCGTTCTGTTTCGTGCAGAGCGGGGTCTGTGTTCCTCTCTCGGCGTCTCGGGCACCGGCAACCCTTTCTCCATGGCGACGATACGCTCCTTGTGCCTGAGCTCCTCCTCCCTGCTCTTCGTGATGATGCCTACGATTGCGAGCGCGATGCCGCCGATGATGGCGATGATCGGAATCAAGAGCGCTATGACACCCGGATTGAAGTCGAACATGACAGCTCCTTTCCTGAGACCTTCCGTGACGACCGAACGACCGTGACACCCGATGTATTGACCTTTCGAATGATTGGACAGGAGACTCACGGATTTGTTTCAAGAAAAGAGCCCTCGGGCGCAAAATGCCCGCTATCGCGCGGATCAAAGACGTGCCATAATTTCCCTGAAACTTCCCGCAGCATTCGTCTGTCCAAAGGATATGGAGGACCTCGGTTTGAGCGATAACGATCGCGGCCTCGTCGAGAAGGCCATCGCGGGGGATGAGCGTTCGTTCGCCAGGATCCTGGAAGAGCACTACAGGCTCATCTATTCGGTCGTGCGCGGGATCGTCGGCTCCGGGACCGATACGGAGGACGTCGTGCAGGAAGTGTTCATAAAGATATTCCGCGCGCTCCCGGGTTTCAGGGGAGAGGCCCGGCTCTCGACGTGGATCTACCGAGTCGCGCGGAACGAGGCTCTCAACGCGCTCGAAAAGCGGCGCCCCGCCCATGTCCCCCTCGAGGACTGCGAAGAGCTCGCGGATGACGACGAGGATCCCGCGGCGGCTCATCGACGGAAGCTCACGCGCGAGCGTCTCGAGGGTCTCATGGGGCGTCTCGACGAGCCGCAGCGCGTCGCTCTCGAGCTGCGCTATATGGGAGAGAAATCATACGAGGAGATCGCCGATGTCATGGGCATTCCGCTCGGAACGGTGAAAACGTATATTTACCGGGGAAAGCTCTCGCTCAAGAGAATGGTGACGGCACGGGGAGCGAGGGCGTTCGAGAAAGGCGCTGGCCAGTCATGAACGACAATCACATCGAGGAGCTCATCCCGCGGTATCTCGATGACGACCTGTCCGATGATGAACGGAGCATGGTCGCGGAGCACCTTGCCTCGTGCGCGGAGTGCCGCTCGTCGCTCGAGACGTTCACGGCGCTCGAGAAGTCGCTCGTCGAGCTCGGAGCCGCGGTCCCTTCGTGGAAAACGGCGAAAGCGAGATTCGGCCGGCGCTTCGGATTCGGGAAGCGACGCTCCCTCGCCTCGCTCGTCTTCAACGTCCCCGTTCTTCTCGGGCTTTCCTTCGTCGCGCTCGGCGTCGTTCTCTTCCTGCGCGGGAAACTGATACTTCTGTCCCTCGGGTCTCTCGGGCCTCGCCTCTCGGCTCCACTCGCCGGTTTCCAGGGAGTCTTTTCCCGCTGGTTCGCGGCGGCGGCGGGCACGGACACGGCCGTCCTCCTGTGGATATACGGACTCCTCACGCTCGCGCTCCTGTACGCGGGCAGGGAGATCGTTGTGAATTTTGGAAGGAAATAGCGGCGGCTCCTCGCGGGGCGCTCATCCTTCGAGCTTCTTCTTGACGATCTCTCCGAGGAGGCGTGGATTTGCCTTCCCCGCGCTCTTCTTCATGACCTGCCCGACGAAGAAGCCGAGAAGCTGGGTCTTTCCGGCCTTGTAGCGCGCGACCTCCTCCGGGTTCGCCGCGATCACTTCCACCGCCCACTGCTCGAGCTCCTTCTCGCCGCTCACCTGCGTGAGGCCGAGTGTCCCGACGACATTCCCGGCGCTCTCCCCCGATCGGACCATCTCTTTGAAAACGTCGCGGCCCGCGGAGCTGCTGATGACCCCTCCCGAAATCAAACCGACGAGCTCCGCGAGGCGGCGAGCCGCGACCGGGGCCTCGAACGCAAAGGCATTCGCCGGCGTGGCTGCCGCGCCGGTCTCCGATTTCATCTCCTCGAGGACCTCTCGCATTATCCAGTTCGCCGCGAGTTTCGGGTCGCCGCCGGCTCGCACGACCTCCTCATGGTAATCGGCGAGACCGCGCTCGGCGCAGAGCACGCCCGCATCGTAGGCGCTCAAACCGTATTCCTCGCGGAATCTCCTCTCGCGCGCGAGAGGCAGCTCCGGAAGCGCCGCGCGAAGCCCCTCGATCCAGTCCTCGCCGACGTCGAGGGGAAGAAGATCGGGCTCCGGGAAATAGCGATAGTCGTGCGCGTACTCCTTGCTCCTCATCGTGAGGAGCCTCTTCTGCGTCGAGTCCCAGAGATTCGTCACCTGCTCGATGCGCCCCCCGCTCCGGAGAACCCCCGCCTGCCGCTCGATCTCGAAGCGGATTCCCATCTCGACGGCCTTGAACGAGTTGAGGTTCTTGATCTCCGTTTTCGTGCCGAGCTTGTCGCCCGGGCGCCGCAGCGAGATGTTCACGTCACAGCGCAGGGACCCCTCCTCCATATTCCCGTCGCAGACCCCGAGATATCTCAGAAGCTGCCTGAGCGACGTGAGATACTTCGACGCCTCTTCGGGGGACGCGATCTCGGGCTTCGTCACGATCTCGATGAGCGGCACGCCGCACCTGTTGAAGTCCACGAGGCTTCCCCCCGTGTCGGCGTGGACGAGCTTCCCCGCGTCCTCCTCGAGGTGAATGCGCTCGAGAGCGACGCTGCGCGGGGCGCCGTCGAGCTCGAACTCGACGCGGCCGTCCACGCAGAGCGGTTTGTCATACATGGAGATCTGGTAGTTCTTCGGACAATCGGGATAGAAGTAGTTCTTGCGCGCGAATACGCCCCGGGGCGCGATCCGGCACCCGGTCGCAAGCCCCATGAGGATCGCCATCGAGACGGCCTCCCGGTTGAGAACCGGGAGCGCGCCGGGAAGTCCGAGACACACGGGGCAGGCCTGCGTGTTCGGCTCGGCTCCATAGACCGAGGGACAGGAGCAGAAGACCTTGCTCTTCGTGACGAGCTGGGCATGCACCTCGAGCCCGATGACCGGTTCGAACTCAGAGCTGGGCATGGCGCCCCTTTCCTTTGCCGGAGCCGGGCGAGAACCGCTCCCTGAACCGGTAGATTCGCTCGAGCCCGAAGGCCCCCCTCATGAGCTTTGCCTCCTCGCCCCAGGACGCGACGAGCTGCATGCCGATCGGAAGCCCGGCCGGAGAGAGCCCGGCGGGAACGGATATGGCGGGGAGCCCGGCGATATTCGCCTGGGTCGTGAAGACGTCCGTGAGATACATCGTTATCGGGTCGTCGAGCTTCTCGCCTAGCCTGAACGCGGGTGTCGGAGACGTCGGAAGCATGAGGAGATCGCAGCTCTCGAACAGCCGGCTGAACGCCGAGCAGATGAGAGCGCGCACCTTCTGCGCCTTCGCGTAGTAGGCGTCGTAGTAGCCCGCCGAGAGAACGTAGGTCCCGAGGAGAATCCTCCGCTTGACCTCGTCGCCGAATCCCTCGCCGCGCGTCTCCTCGTACATCCGCGCAAGGGAATCGGAGCTCGCACGCAGACCATATTTGACCCCGTCGTAGCGCGCGAGGTTCGATGAAGCCTCGGCGTTCGCGAGGATGTAGTAGCTCGCGATCGAAATGTCCGTCGAGGGTAGATCGACGCGGGCGACTTTCACATGAGCGCTGTCGAGGTCCCGGATCGTCCCGAGGGCGATCTCCCTGACGGATTCATCGATCTCCCATGTCTCGAGATCGCGCGGCGCCGCCACCCGCAGCCCCTCGAGACCGTTTTCGAGACCGCTCCGAAGATCGGGCGCGGCCCCGGGGATCGTCGTCGCGTCCCGCTCGTCATGCCCCGCGACAACCTCCATCACGGCGGCGCAGTCGCCGACGTCTCTCGCGAGCGGGCCGATCTGATCGAGGCTCGACGCGAACGCGACGAGACCGTAGCGGGACACCCTCCCGTAGGTGCCCTTGAGCCCCACGACGCCGCAGAGCGAGGCTGGCTGACGGACGGAGCCGCCCGTATCGGAGCCGAGAGCGGCGAGCGTCATACGAGCCGCCACGGCCGCGGCGGACCCGCCGCTCGAGCCGCCGGGAACGAACTCCTCGTTCCACGGGTTCCGTGTGACCTGAAAAGCGGAGTTCTCGGTGGACGAGCCCATCGCGAACTCGTCCATGTTCGTCTTTCCGATGATGACGGCGCCCGCCGCCCTGAGACGCTCGACCGCGGTCGCGTCGTACGGCGGACGGTAGCCCTCGAGAATCCGGGAGGCGCAGGTCGTCGGAAGGCCCTTCGTGCAGATATTGTCCTTCACGGCCATCGGCACGCCATACAGAGGCCGGCCGTCGTAGCCCTTCGCGTCGAGCCTCGCCGCCTCGTCGAGCGCTCCTTCGGTGAAGACCTGGAGATAGGCCTTCGTCCGGGGCTCCCGCTCGTCGATCACGTCGAGGTACGCCCGAACGACATCCCTCACCGTCGTCTCATGCGACTCGTAGAGCCCCGCGAGATCGGATATCGAATATCTAACGAGATCATTCATACGGCGCCTTTACACGCGGCACACGGCCTCCTCAGGGCTCGTCCGTCTCGATTACGGAGGGGACGGCGAAGTATCCGTCTCGCTTCGCCGGCGCGGCGGCGAGCACCTCGGTACGCGGTAGGCACGGCTTCGTCGCGTCGTCGCGCAGCTCAGGCGTGAACTCGTACATGTGCGAGCGCCCCTCGACACCCGCCGTATCGACGCCTTCAAGCTGTCTCACGAATTCGATGATGCGCTCGAGCTGAGCGCGGAGCCTCTCGCGCGACGCTCCGCTCAGCTTCACGCGCGCGAGAGTCTCGAGATGTTCGAGATCCTTCTCGGTCAACGCCACCGGGCACCTCCGCGTCTGATGCAATCGAGGGGTGGAACACTACCAGCA
>JBEKAW010000124.1:0-7845 GCA_050015715.1 Candidatus Krumholzibacteriaceae bacterium | reverse complement strand
TCGAAACCGACACGCTGCGGGACGGCGTCGGGTACTTCGCGTTCAGCTCCTTCTTCGACCCCGTGACGCTCATGGGCGCCTTCGGCGGCGCGATGCAGTCGTTCATGAACGCCCCCGGCATGATCATCGACGTGCGGGGGAATCCCGGGGGAATCGCCGGGATGGGCGTAGGGATGGCCGGCTGGTTCGTCGAGGGAAAGAACATCGACATGGGAACCATGCGCACGCGCGACAATACGCTGAAGCTCGTCATCAATCCCCGCGAGCCTGCATATGGGGGCCCGGTCGCGATCCTCGTCGACGGGATGTCGGGGTCGTCGTCCGAGATGTTCGCGGGGGGCGTCCAGGGTCTCCCGCGGGTCCGCATCTTCGGATCGCGCACCATGGGCGCGACTCTGCCGGGGCTCGCAGAGAGGCTTCCGAACGGCGACGGGTTCCAGTACGCGTTTGCGTCGTACATTTCGAGGAACGGCGTCGAGCTCGAGGGCAAGGGGGTGATTCCCGACGCGGCGGCGCCCCTGACTCGCGCGGCGCTTCTCGAGGGCCGGGACTCGGGCGTCGAAGCCGCTGTTGACTGGATACTGAAACAGGGTTATAAAGGCAAGTGATTCGAAACCCGCAAAGCTGGAGGTGCAGTCTCATGGCTCATCGGATGCATGGCAGAACGGCGGCGCTCGCGACAATCGTGCTCGCCACCCTCGTGCTCGTGATCGGCGTGTCGCTTTCGAGCGCGGAGAAACCGGCCAAGGCCCCGACCGTGGAACAGATTCTCGACAAGTATGTCGCCGCGACCGGCGGCCTCGCCGCATATGACAAGGAGAAGAACAGCGTCTCGAAGGCGACGCTGACGATCCCCGCCGCCGGGGTCTCGCTCGACGTGACGGTCTATTCGGCGCGGCCCAACAAGTTCCGGTCGATAGCCCAGTCTCCCGCGATCGGCGTTTTCGACCGCGGCACCGACGGGAAGATCTTCTGGGACAAGTCGACGATGCAGGGGGCCCGGGTCCTCGAGGGCAAGGAGCTCAACGAGGCCATGCGCGAGGCCGCCTTCGAAGGCCTCGTCTACTGGCGCTCGCAGCATGATTCGGTGGGGCTCGCGGGCGTCGACACCGTCGCGGGCAGCCCGTGCTACAAGGTCGTCATGAAGGCGCCGGGCGCAAAGCCCCGCACGCTCTTCTTCGACCAGAAGTCGGGCCTCCTCGTCAAGACGACGAACACCGTCTCCTCCCAGATGGGAGAGGTTACGGTCGAGGCGCTCATCAGCGACTACCGGAAGGTCGGCGACCTCCTCGGGGCGTTCAAGACGACGATCAAGGTGATGGGTCAGGAGCGAGTCATGACGGTTTCGAACGTCGAATACAACACGGCGATCCCGGACACGGTTTTCACGGTTCCGGCCGATATCCAGAAGCTCTCCACCAAGAAGTAGGCTTGCGCCGCGACACGCGGGCCGAAGTGACGTAGAAAAGGCCGCGCCGCTCTCGAAGCGGCGCGGCCTTCGCGTGTTCTCTCACGCCCGGGGCGACTTAGCGATCGGCCCATTCGTACGAGGCGAGAAAGCCGAGCCGGGCGATATCCGCGAGAATGTCGGGATTGATGCGGTAGATCGTGTCTCCCGTCTCGTGGTAGCCGAAATGCGGGCCGTTCGAGGAGCACGCGACGCACGGGGCGCCCTTCTGGAAGAACGGGGCGAAATCGCTCGATCGCACGCCCACGTGCTTGATCTCCCATGTGTCCCGCAGGGTTTTCACGTATGAATCGGCGTCCTTGAGCGCCGCCAGCAGCTCCGGGGACTGCGGAGTATACCCGCAGCCAGCCCCCTCCCCCTCGCCGACCATATCGTAATTGAACATCCCCGCGACCTTCGTGAAGCGGCCCGGCATGTGAGCCGCGTAGTACATCGAACCGACGAGCCCCTCCTCCTCGCCGCCGAAGAGCACAAAGACGATGGAGCGTTTCGGCTTCACCGGGCACGTCGAATAGGCGTGCGCGATCGCCATGACGACGGAGGAGCCGCTCGCGTTGTCGTCGGCGCCCGTGAAGATCATGCCCATATGGCTCCCGCAGTGATCCAGGTGCGCCCCGATCACGATGCATTCATCTTTGAGCTTCGGATCCGATCCCTCGATCCAGCCCGCGACGTTGTACCCGACGCCTTGCGCGTAGTGCCTCGATCTCACGCGATAGTGCACCCGCGAGCCCAGGGCGAAGGATTCCGGCTTCTTGCTCCGGCCGAGATCGTCCCTGATCTTCGCGCACGTGAGCCCCTTCTCCGCGAAGAGCGAATCCGCGGAACGCTCGCTGATCATGGCGGGCGTGAAGGCGTCGATCCAGTCCCCGTTCGGGTGGGCGTTGGGCCTGTCGTAGATGTAGATGAGCCCGAGCGCGCCCTTCGCTTTGGCGGTCGCCAAGCGCGTTCGGTGCTGGTCGTAATCCTCGTAGGCGAGATTATCCCTGTCGGGCGTGCCGCGGAAGCAGAGGACAAATTTCCCCGCGGGGTCCAGCCCCTGGTAGTCGTCGTATCCGAGGGCGGGCGCGCTGATTCCCCAACCCGCGAACACGAGCCCCGCC
The DNA here is from genome assembly GCA_050015715.1 of Candidatus Krumholzibacteriaceae bacterium. GTDB lineage: Bacteria > Krumholzibacteriota > Krumholzibacteriia > Krumholzibacteriales > Krumholzibacteriaceae > SSS58A. The sequence goes on along the minus strand of JBEKAW010000124.1, from coordinate 5,274 downwards.
GTCGTGTCGCCGCTCGCCGAGAAAAGAAGCGGCATGAAGTCATCGCCGACCCTGAGCTTCAGCTCCCTGAATGGAGCACCGGCCGCGGCGCCCGTCGCCGCGCTGCCGGCGGCACCTTTCGCCGCGCCCCCCGCAGAGCCCCCCGCGGCGCCTCCCGCGCGAATGAGAAGTGTCATCTCGGCCTTGTCGACGATCGTGTACGGCGACGGGAAGGCCTGGAGGTATCCACCCTCCGCACCGAGGGGCCCGAGCCCCCATTCCTTGAACCTCGATGCGGCCCACTTCGCCGCCCCGGTAAACCCCTCGTCCCCCGTGAGGCGCCCCGCGAACCCGGGCGAGGAGATCTTCTTGCAGATGTCGTACGCGTCCATCGGCAGGATCGACCGGGAGGCCGCGAGCGCGTCCTTCCCCACGTCGGCGCTCCGGAGCGCGGCGGGGCCGGCGAGAATCAGGAGGGCGAAGAGCACGGAGAATAGTCTTTTCATCGGTCACCTCGTGGTTGATGCCAGGGGCCTTCCGCCGCTGCTTCGGGCTTTCGCGGATTATACACGGCGCCGGGCCCCCGGCGCCCGCATTTTTCCCCTTGACAGGATGATATTACAATGATATCATACCAATATCATTTAACCAGACGGAGGTGACCCATGCAAACCGTTACCGAAACCAGAGCCGCGCGGATGAACGGCTTCGTCGCGCTGTTCCTCTCGATCGTGTTCATCGCGATCGACATCTACGTGTTCCGGGCGGGAATTCTCGTGAACAACACCGGCGTTCTCTGGTTCTTCATGCCCTTCACCCTCTTCATCGTCATGTGGATCGCGGGCTTCACCGTCGTGCAGCCCAACGAGGCGCGCGTCCTCGTCCTCTTCGGCAAGTACATCGGCTCCATCAGGGACTCGGGCTTCTGGTGGGCGAACCCCTTCGCCGCCAAGAAACACGTCTCGCTGCGCATCCGCAACTTCGCGAGCGAGAAGATCAAGGTGAACGACCTCCACGGCAACCCGATCGAGATCGCCGCGGTCGTCGTGTGGCAGGTCGTCGATTCCTCCCGCGCGCTCTTCGACGTCGACAACTACGTTCAGTTCGTCGACATCCAGAGCGAGACGGCGATCCGCGCGCTCGCGTCGGAGTATCCGTACGATACGCAGGCCGAGAACGAGCCGTCGCTGCGCGGGAACGTGCAGGAGATATCCGAGAAGATGAAGCACGCGGTCCAGACGAGGCTCGAGGTCGCGGGGGTCACGGTCCTCGAATCGCGCATCAGCCATCTCGCCTACGCGCCCGAGATCGCGCAGGCGATGCTCCGCCGCCAGCAGGCGCAGGCGATCATCGCGGCGCGGCAGAAGATCGTGGAGGGCGCCGTCGGGATGGTGGAGATGGCGCTGAGAGCGCTCAACGACCAGAAGATCGTCACGCTCGACGAAGACAAGAAAGCGTCCATGGTCAATAACCTCATGGTCGCGCTCGTGTCCGACAGAGAGGTATCCCCGGTCATCAATACGGGCACTATCTATCAGTGAGAGGCCGGCGCCGTCATCTATGAGCGAGAAAAAGAAATTTCTCCTCCGTATCGACGAGAGGTTGTTCGCGGCCCTCGAGAAATGGGCCGCGGACGACCTCCGGAGCGTCAACGCCGAGATCGAGTTCCTCCTCGCGAGCGCCGCGAAGAAAGCGGGTAGAATCAAGCCCGGCGACGAGGAAAAGTAGAGCGCAGCGCCGCGCATACCAGGCTACCATACCCCCGGAAGCAACCGATACCGCAAGCGCTGCGCACAATCCACGCACCCATCGGACCCATCAGCGTATTGCCGTTGTCGGTTCCGCCCAGGCGGCCCCCCCACCCGCGGCGAGCCCGAACCTCCCCTCTATATCTTGCCCTGCGCCTTGAGGCGCGCGACGATCGTCTCCATCTCCGTGATGAGATTGTCGATGTTCTTGAACGCCGCCTGCGCCGGCTCCGGCGTCATCATATCGACGCCCGCCTTCTTGAGGAGCGTGAGCGGATAGTCGCTCCCGCCCGCCTTGAGAAGATCCAGGTACCGCTCGACGCCGTCCTTCCCGGCGAGCGCCTTCTCGACGAGCGCCATCGAGGCGATCATTCCCGTGCTGTACTGGAACACGTAGTAGTCCATGAAGAAGTGCGGAATCCCGCTCCACTCGTTCTGGATGTAGTCGTCGACCCTGAGCACGCCCTTGTCGTGGCCGTAGTATTTGCGCGTGAGCTCGAGATATTTCTGGTCGAGCCAGTCGGGCGTCAGCGTCCCTCCGGCCTCGACGCGCTGGTGCATCGCGAGCTCGAACTCCGCGAAGAGCGACTGACGGAAGATCGTGCCGCGCACCTGGTCGAGGTAGTTGTCGAGGAGATACAGCTTGAAGAGATCGTCTTTCTCGTTCTTCAGCATGTATTTCAGGAGGAGGTTCTCGTTGAAGGTCGAGGCGATTTCGGCGAGGAACGTGGTGTAGCCGGCATCCGCGAAGGGCTGGGTCTTGTCGGCGTAGTACGAGTGCATCGAATGCCCGAGCTCGTGGGCGATCGTGGACACCTCGTTGTAGTGGCCGTTGAAGTTCAGCTTCACGTAGGGATGCACGCCGTACACGCCGCTCGAGTAGGCGCCCCCCTGCTTGTCCTTGTTCGGGTACATGTCGATCCAGCGGCTGTCGAACGCCTGCGTGAGCATCGATTCGTATTCGTCGCCGAGCGGCTTGAGCGCCGCCATCACGAGCGAGCGCGCCTCGTCCCACGTGTAGGTCTTGTCGATCGATTTCACCGCCGAGCCGTAGATGTCCTCGTAGCGCATCGTATCGAGGCCCTGGAGCCGGCCCTTGAGCTTGAGGTAGCGCTGAAAGATGTCGAGGTTGTCGTTCACCGACTTGACGAGCTGGTAATAGACGAGTGTGTCGATTTTGTCGCCGTCGAGGCGCTCCTCGAGGCAGCTCTGGTAATGCTCGCTTTTGGCGGCGAACAGATGCCGTTTCATCTCGCCGTCGAAGAGGGCGGCGAAGGTGTTCTCGTACTGCTTGTGATTTTGCCAGTACGTCCGCATGACGGTCGTGCGGTCTGAGGGCTCCTTCGAGGCGCGGTACCTGTTGTACATCGCGTTGTTGAGCTTCACCGTGCTCCCGTCGGCGAGCTTCACCTCGGGCGCCGGAATATCGACGTTATTGAGCATGTTCGCGGCCTTCGACGTCGCGTTGGCGAAGAGCCCCGTCATCGAAACGATCTGCTGCTGGTCCTCGTCCAGAATGTGCGCCCGCCGGCGGAGCGTCTGCTCGATCGTGAACTTGTAGGGCGCCAGCCGCGGCTCGGCCTTGAAATAGGCGGCGAGCGTCTCGTCCTTCATCTTGAGGAGGTCTTCCTGCTGGAAGGCGAGCTTGACCCCGAGCTGCACGAAGATCGACTGCAGCTCGCCCTTCATGATCTGGTACTTCGAATTCCCCATGTCGACGTCGCTCTGGAGCGAGGCGTACGAGAAGAGACGCGCCCCTTTACGCGAGATCGCGTCGGTCAGCTCGCAGAGATCGGCCATCTTCTGGGCGCTCTCGGTCCATCCCTTCCTCTTCTCGTCGATCTGGGCGATGAGCTGCACGACTGCGCCCTTGTCCTTCTGCCAATCCTCGTACGTCGGATAGATGTCCTCGATCCGCCACGTGTACTGCACGGGAACCTCGGAGCGCGGCTTCATCGAGAAATCGGGGATCTCTTTCCCCTTCTCGGCCGCTGTCACGATTCCCGAAAGAAGCAGAACGAGCACGAGCACCGCGGCGAACAACGCGTGGCGGGACCTGAGCATGGCGCCTCCTTCATGCCGTTCTCGCGAACGGCCGTCTCTGGGTGGGGGTAATCAAGAAACTCCACGACGAGGCCGAAACCCCGGCCTCATCGCGAAGATATCCTCTCCATTATTGATGTACACATTTTCTGGCAATTAGTTTCATCGCGTGCGCGAATTTTCCAGTTTCGGAGCGAAAAGCCCGGTGCGGCGTCAATCGCCCTTCTGCCGCAGCCGCTTCCGGATGCTTTCGACGAGAGGCCGGGAGCCCACGTAGAGGGCGGTCCGCTGGTGGGGAGATTCCGGCTTGATCTCCAGGATATCGTTTCCCTCCTCGTCGATCGCGAGCCCGCCCGCCTCCCTCGCGATGAAGGCCGCGACGTTCGCCTCGTAGAGGAGCCGCAGCTTCCCCTTCGGACGGTTCCTCTCCGGCTTGGGATGGTTGACGACGGCCGGATACATGAACATCCCTCCGTTCGAGAGAAGGCGGTGGAAATCGCCCGCCAGCGCCCCCATGTAGCGGAAGGAATATTTCTGCTCGTGCTCCTCGATCCAGGTCTGAACCTTCGCGGAGAAGGTTTTTCGATTGGAGGCATTGAAGGACAACTCCCAACCCTTCGGGTCCTCGGGCATGACGAGCCGCTCCGAGTTGCCGGGTCTCACGTACGTCATCGTCTCGTCGAGGTGGAAGCGAAAGACGCCCGTGTCGGCGAGAGCGAGAGTGAACACGCCGGTCGGAATGAGGAAGATCCCCGCCGCGCGGAGCTCGGACCCCTTGCGAAGGTGGCCGTCCTCCGGCCCTTCGAGGTTCCTTTTCGCTACCGCGAACATGAAGCCGACCGGGAGATTGTGCTTTATGTTGCTCGATCCGTCGAGCGGGTCGTAGTAGATGAAGTACCGGCCGCCGTTCTCGTTGAGGCGGACCGGCTCGGCCTCCTCCTCCGTCACGGCGCAGATCACCTGATTCGAGCAGCGCAGGTAGTGCAGCACGATCGCGTTGGCGACGTCGTCCATTTCCATCACGGTCTCGTCCTGGCAATTGACCACGCCCGCCTCCCCCATCAGGTCCTTGAGCGAGCCCGTCTGATAGAAGTACTGGATGTACTTGGCCGCGGTCTGGACCGCTTCGAGGAGAACGAGGAAGTTGTAGCTCCGCTTGTGGTGCTCCTGGTGGTGGAGCATGAAGTCCATGAAGCTCTGTTCCAGTTTCATCGGCGGGTCCCTCTACTGGGCGTTCCCCTGCTTTCGAAGCTTGGCCATGACGCTATGGTGCCGGCCGTAGCTGAAATAGATTATGAACCCGATGCCGAGCCAGATGAAGAGCCGCCACCAGTTCTCGACCGGGAGCGAGAACATCAGTATCAGACAGCAGATGATTCCCATAATGGGGACGAAGGGGAACAGCGGCGCGCGGAACGGACGCTTGGCTTCGGGATGCGTGCGCCGCATGATCAGAACGGCCGTGCAGACGATGACAAAGGCGAGCAGGGTGCCGATGTTCGTG
>JBEKAW010000123.1:0-7863 GCA_050015715.1 Candidatus Krumholzibacteriaceae bacterium | reverse complement strand
GACGCCGACGAACGTTCCGACGATCGCGATCGCCGTGACGCGAGACACGAAGCCCTTGCGGCGCCTCGTCCTCAGGTATTTCAGGGCGATCGAAAGCGAGTAGTGCATCGGTTTCATCCGTTTTCCCGGCCCTCTTCCGGACGCATCTGCGGAAAGAGGATCACGTCACGGATCGAAGCGGAATTCGTGAGCAGCATGACGAGCCGGTCGATGCCGACGCCGAGCCCGCCGGTCGGCGGCATCCCGTACTCGAGCGCCCTGATGTAGTCCTCGTCGATGGGGTGCGTCTCGCGGCCGCCCGCCGCCGACGCGCCCGCGATGGCCTCGAACCGCTCCCGCTGGTCCTGGGGGTCGTTGAGCTCGCTGAAGGCGTTGCCGACCTCGTACCCCGCGATATAGGGCTCGAAGCGCTCGACGACGCCGGGCTCGCTCCGGTGGCGCTTCGCGAGCGGCGATATCTCCACCGGATAGTCCATCACGAACGTCGGCTGAACGAGCCGCGGCTCGACGAGCTCGGAAAAGATCAGATCGAGGAAATCTCCCCGCGACTTGGCATCGCCGACCTCGAGCTTCCGCGCGAGCGCGATGCGCCGCAGCGACGCCTCGTCGGCGCTTCTCACGTCCTCCCCCGCCGCCTCCTGCAGCGCGTCGAAGTACTTGAGCCGGCGCCACGGCGGCGCGAGGTCGATCGTATGATCTCCGTACTGCACCGTCGTGCCTCCGAGGATCTCCCGTGAGAGCGTCGTGAAGAGCTCCTCGACGAAGACAATCATGTCCGTGTAATCCCAGAACGCCGCGTAGCACTCGAGCATCGTGAATTCCGGGTTGTGCGAGCGGTCCATGCCCTCGTTGCGGAAATCCTTCGAGAACTCGAAGACACGCTCCATCCCGCCGACGATGAGCCGCTTGAGGTAGAGCTCGTCCGCGATGCGCAGGTAGAGGTCGACGTCGAGCGTGTTGTGGTGCGTCACGAATGGACGGGCGAGCGCGCCGCCGTAAAGGGGCTGAAGGATCGGCGTCTCGACCTCGACGAAGCTCTTCGCGAGGAGAAACCGGCGCACCGCCTCGACGATGCGCGACCGGACGAGGAAGGTGCGGAAGACGTCGTCGTTCACGATGAGATCGACGTAACGCCGCCGGTAGCGGAGCTCCTTGTCCTGGAGCCCGTGCCATTTTTCGGGCAGCGGATTGATGGCCTTGCTCAGAAGCTCGAGCTTCGAGACGCGGAGCGTGAGCTCCCCCGTCTTCGTTCTGAAGATCGTTCCCATGAGACCGACGATGTCCCCCATATCGACGAGCTTGAATATCTCGAAATCGAGCGGGCTCACCGCGTCGTCGCGGACGTAGAACTGGAGCCTCCCGACTGAATCCTTGATATGGCCGAAGGCCGTGTGCCCGTGCCCCCGGAGCGCCACGACGCGGCCGGCGAGCGAGATCACGGCGCCGCTGGCGACGAGACTGGCCTCCTGCGCGGCCGCTTCACCCGTCGAATGCGTCCGCTGAAACCGGTACGCGTACGGCACGACGCCCATCTCGCGGAGCCGCGCGACCTTCGCCTTTCGCTGTTCCCGCTCCTGGCCCCCGCCGCCCGCGACACCCATATCGTTCATATCACTGTTTCCTTTCCTTCCACCGCAGAAACGCCTCGATGAACTCGTCGATCTCGCCGTCCATGACCGCCTGCACGTTGCTCGTCTGGGTTCCGGTCCGGTGATCCTTGACGAGCGTGTACGGCTGGAATACGTAGCTCCGGATCTGGTTCCCCCACGATATGTCCTTCTTCTCGCCCGCGGCCTTCGCCTTCCGCTCATCCTCCTCCTCGAGAAGCTTCGCGTAGATCCGCGAGCGGAGCACCTTCATCGCCATGTCGCGGTTCTTGTGCTGGGAGCGCTCGTTCTGGCACTGCACGACGATGCCCGTCGGAAAGTGCGTGATGCGGACCGCCGACGACACCTTGTTGACGTGCTGGCCCCCGGCGCCGCTCGCGCGGTACGTGTCGACGCGGATATCGTTCGGCTTTATCTCGACCTCGATCATGTCCTCGACCTCGGGATACACGAAGACGGAAACAAACGACGTGTGCCGCCGGTGATTCGAATCGAACGGAGAGATGCGGACGAGCCGGTGGATGCCGCTTTCCGCCTTCATCTTCCCGTACGCGTACTCCCCCGAGATCTCGAGCGTCGCGTTCTTGATGCCGCCCTCGTCCCCGGGTTGAAGATCGAGAAGGTTATAGCTGAATCCGCTTCGCTCGAGGTATTTCCGGTAGAGTCTCAGCAGCATCTCGGCCCAGTCCTGGGACTCGGTGCCGCCCGCTCCCGGGTGTATGTTCATGAGGGCGTTGCCCCGGTCATTTTCCCCCGAGAGGAGTATGCGCAGCTCGAAGTCCCCGAGCCGTTTCCGGACGGCGGGAAGCTCGGCCGCGAGCTCGTCGAGCATCGAAGAGTCGTCCGAGCCCTCGTCCATCGAGACGAGCTCCTTGAGCTGCCTGATGTCGTTTTCGAGGTTTCTCAGCGGATCGATCTTCCCTTTGAGCTCCTTGAGCCGCGATACCCGCTCCTCCGAGCGCTCCCGGTCGTCCCAGAAGCCGGTCTGCCCCATTTCCTTCTCGATGAGCGCAACTTCTTTCTCCATTCCCTCCGGGTCAAAGACAACCGCGCAGCCCCGCGAGCTGCCGCTCCATGCCGAGCACCTGTTCCTCTATCTCCCGGTGCGTGAGTTTCTCTTGCATCGTGCCTTCCTCCGAGTCGCGCGTGAGTGCGCGAGATACCTCTCGCGGATCCGCCCGGCCTCGCTGCGAACACGCGCGAGCGGACCGTCCGTGGTGATCACCACGTCGGCCTTCGCCCAGCCGCTTTCGAGGCCCCGCTGGCGCTCGATCCGCGCGAGCGCCTCCGCGCGCGAGATACGATCCCGGCGCATGATTCTCGCGAGCCGCCTCGCGCGGGAAGCCCGCGTCGCCACTGCCAAATCGACTTTGAACCTGAACTTATACTGAAAAAGCAGCACGGCATCAAGGACAATGTACGGCGCCGCCGCGCGGCGCCTGCGCACCTCGTCCGCGATGATCCGTTTGAGACGCGGACGAACGATCCGATTGAGCCGCTCGAGATCCCGGTCGCTCGCGAAGACGAGCCGCGCGAGCCTGCGCCGCGAGACCTTCCCCCCGGGCCCGAGGATCCGCGCCCCGAAGGCGGCGACGAGCTTCCTGCGGACGTCGCCCGCATCGAGCGCCCGCGCGCCGAGCTGGTCGCAATCGATGAGCGCGCCGCGGTCGCCCGCGATGAGCCGGGCGACCGTCGTCTTGCCCGAGGCGATGGGGCCCGTGACCCCGATGACGGGAACCCTCATCGATGCGCCTCCAGCCAGTTAGCGCCGAACCCGATATCGGCGCGGACGGGAACGTCGAGCGCGAGCGCCGACTCCATGCGCTCCCGCACGAGCGTCGCCATCGCTTCACGCTCGCCGGGTGCGATCTCGAAGACGAGCTCGTCGTGAACCTGGAGTATCATCCGGCTCCGCAGGCCCCGCCCCGAGATGTCCCGGTCGATGCCGATCATCGCGATCTTTATCATGTCGGCGGCCGTTCCCTGAATCGGCATATTGACCGCGATCCGCTCCGAGAAGCTCTTCACCCGCTGGTCCTCGCTGTCGATCTCCCCGATGTACCGCCGCCGGCCGAGGAGCGTCTCGGCATAGCGCTTTCTTCGCGCCTCGGCGATCGCGGCGTCGATGTACCTTTTCACGCCGGGGTATTTCTCGAAATACTCGTCGATGAACCGCTTCGCCTCGTCGACCGGTATGCCGAGCTGGCTCGAGAGCCCCCGCGGCCCCATGCCGTAGATGACGCCGAAATTGATCGTCTTCGCGCTCGCGCGCATGGCGGCCGTCACGTCCCCTTCCGCCACGTTGAACACGCGCGCCGCGGTCCGCGCATGGATGTCCCCTCCCTCGCGGAACGCGTCGACGAACCCCGCGTCCCCCGACAGATGCGCCATGATCCGGAGCTCGATCTGCGAGTAGTCGGCGTCCATGAGCAGGTCGCCGCGGCGAGGCACGAAGGCGCTCCGGATCGTGCGCCCGAGCTCCGTCCGTATCGGGATATTCTGCAGGTTCGGTTCGCTCGACGAGAGTCTGCCCGTGGCCGTCACCGTCTGGTTGAAGGAGGTGTGGATGCGCCCCGTCCGCGGATTCACGAGGCGCGGCAGCGCGTCGATGTACGTGCTCTTCATCTTCGAGAGCTGGCGGTGCTCGAGAATGCGGAGCGCGATCGGGTGGTTCCGGGCGAGCTCGGTGAGCACCTCCTCATCGGTCGAGAAGCCCGTTTTAGTCTTCCGCGCCGTTCCGAGACCGAGCTTCTCGAAGAGAATCCGCTGGAGCTGCTTGTTCGAGTTGATGTTGAACTCTTCACCCGCGAGAGCGTGTATCTCGCCGGTGAGGCGGTCGAGGTCCGCAGTAACCGTTTCCGAGAGCGAAGCGAGTCTCGCGGCGTCGATCGCGACCCCTTCCTGCTCCATCCGTTTCAAAACGAGGCAGAGCGGCATCTCGACCTCCCGGAAAAGCTTCTCGAAACCGAGCCCGGCGAGGCTCGGCTCGAAGATCGCCTTGAGGCGCATCGTGTAGTCGGCGTCCTCGCACGAGTACGCGGCGAGCCTTTCGACCGGCACCGTTCTGATGTCTTTCGCGCGGTCTCCCCGCTGAAAGAGCTCCGTATAGGCGATCTTCCGGTGCCGCGCGAACTCGAGCGCGAGGTTGTCGAGGGAATGCGACCGCCGCTCGGGGTCGAGGCAGTAGGAGGCGATCATCGTGTCGAAGGAGACGCCCCCCACGGCGATGCCGTGCGCTTCGAGCACGAGACAGTCGTACTTGATGTTGTGTCCGACCTTCGCGATTCCCTCCTCCGCCAGCACGGCTCCGAGCGCGTCGCGGACGCGCGTGAGGGGAACGCCCGTCGGCGCGTCCGCGACGAAAAGCCCCCCCTCCTCCGCGGCCGGCGCGGCGACCGGGACGTACGACGCCGCGCCCTCCCGCGTACAGAACGATATTCCGACGAGCCCGGCGTTCATCGGATCGACGGAGGTCGTCTCGACGTCGAACACGAATTCTCCCGCCTCCCTCAGGTCGCGCTCGAGCCGGGCGAGGTCGTCATCCCGGACTATCGTGCAGACCGTGTCCGCCTCCTGCGCCGTTTGCGCGGTCGAACGCTCCTTCAGTATCTGGTGAAACTCGAGCCTGAGCATGAGGCCGGCGAACCTCTCCTCGTCGGGCGAACCGGCGGCAAACGCCGCGGGAGAGAACTCGAGCGCGACCTCTCTGAGCGTCACGAGCTCGCGGGAGAGGAGCGCGCTCTCTCTGCCCTCGCGCAGCTTGTCCCGGATGTGCGCGGAGCTCACCTCGTCGAGGCGCGCGTAGAGCTCATCGAGGGAGCCGAAATCATGGAGCAGCTTGAGCGCCGTCTTCTCTCCGATACCCTTGACTCCCGGGATATTATCCGAGCTGTCCCCCATGAGCGAGAGAAGATCGATCGTTTGGGCCGGCGCGAGCCCGAAGCGCTCCCGGCAGAATTCGGGGCCGATCTCTTCCTCGAGGGCCGTGCCCTTCTCGGGTCGTATGATCTTGATACGATCCGACAGGAGCTGGAAGAAATCCTTGTCCCCCGTCACGATCGTCGCGTCGAGCCCCGCCGCGTTCGCCTTGCGCGCCAGCGTCGCGATGAGATCGTCCGCCTCGACCCCCGGCTCCCTGATGACCTTGACGCCGAGCGCCTCGGTCACCTCGAATATCCACGGGAGCTCGCGGACCATGTCGTCGGGCATCTCCGGCCGATGGGCCTTGTACCCGGGGAACTCCCGGTGGCGAGGCGTCTCCTCGCCGCTGTCGAAGACGACGGCGACGTAGCGCGGCTCGTACTTCTTGAGAAGAAGGAGCAGCATGCGGGTGAACCCGAAGGCCGCGCTCGTGTTCTCGCCTTTCGAATTGATGAGAGGATTCCTGACGAGGGCGAAGTGAGCCCGGTAGGCGAGCGCGTGCCCGTCCACGATGAAGAGATTGTCGCGAGATCTCATATCACGCTTTCGCGCCATAGAGGGAATGCGCCGCGATGAACCTTTCGACGGCGTCGGGAACGAGGTACCGGATCGATTTCCCCGCCCGGACGAGCTCGCGGATGGAGCTCGCCGAGATCACGCTCGCGCCCGCCGTCATGACGATGACCGCCGCTTCGCCCGGAAGCGCCGGGATGCGCTCATGCCCCGGCCGCCGCATGACGAGAATCGTCGCGTGCGAGAAGATCTCGTCCGGTTCCCGCCACTGATCGATCTCCTCGAGACTGTCGCTCCCGATCAGGAGATGGATATCCTCTTTCCCGTAGCCTTGCGCGGCGAAGGAGCGCACCGTGCGGTACGTGTACGAAACACCCGCTGAAGCCTCGACGCGAGAGAGCTCGAACCGCGGATTCCCCTCGATCGCGAGCTTCACCATGCGGGCCCTCGTCTCGATGCCGGTTATGGGAACGCCGCGCTTGTGGGGGGGCGCCGCCGTCGGGATAAACAGGACGCGCGAGAGCCCCGCGACGTTCACGGCGGCCTGCGCGAGAATGAGGTGCCCCGTGTGGATCGGATCGAACGAGCCGCCGAAGAGACCGATCTTCTCCCGCTCAGCCGCCATCCGCTTTTCGCGCTCCTGTCGCTTGAGAGCCCGCGAGCTTGAGACGTTTCTCGGCGTCCTGCCGCTCGGGGAAGGCCTCCTTCACGGCGATCGCCTTCCGGTAGTCCCCGGCGGCCCCGGCCGCGTCCCGCCGCAGCTCCTCGATGCGGGCCCGATAGTACAGACTCCGCGCCGCCCAAACGGTCGTCGAATCGAGATCAACGATCTTGTTCAGGTAGATGAGGGAGGCGTCATAGACCTTCTTCGAGAAATAGAGTTTCGCGCTGAGAAAATCCTTTTTCCCGAGCCTCGAATGTATGTCGCGGACCGTTGCGCGCGCCTCGGCGACCCGCGGGCTCGTCGGGAAGAGCTGAAGGAACCGGTTCAAGCGATCGAGCGCTTCGTAGCTCTTGGTCTGGTCGCGCTCGGCCCGCGGAGCCTGCCTGAACGAGCACAATCCTTCGAGGAAGAAGGCATCGTCCACGTACTCGCTGTACCCGTAGTCGTTGATGACAATCTGGTATTCGACCTCGGCGAGGGCGTATTCCCCGTCGAGCCGGTACGATTCGGCGAGCCGGAACTGGGCGTAATCGCTCCGTTCGTCCCCCGCGAACGTCCCGAGGAAATCCTTGTATTCGAGCGCCGCCGCCCCGAACGCCTGCTTCTCGAAGAGACGGTCCGCCACGGCGAGCTTGTCGCTCGCGAGATTCATCTTCTTCGGCGTGTACGGCCCGCCGCACGAGGCGACAAGCAGACCCGCGAGCGCGAGCGCCACGGCCGCGACACGCACCCTACCGGCGCCTCTTCGACATCTCGAGTTTTTCAATTCTCTCCTTTGCCTTTTCAACGAGCCTCGCGCTCGACCCCGAATTCACAACTTCGCGGTAGTAGCGAACCGCGCCGCTCGAGTCTCCCCGCTTCTCGCTCAGCTCGCCGAGGAGAAAATTCGTCCGCTCCTTCACGAGCGGGCTCCCCGCGACGGGGGCGAGCTGCACGAGAACGGACTCAGCCGCGGTCACCGCGCCGGTGTCGTACAGCGTCTCCGCCGCCCTGAGGCGGCGACTCTCGAGCTCCCAGACGGCGTTGGAGGCGAGCCTGCTCCGCGGCGCTCCTCCTGATCGTGCTCCTCATGGCGGGCGCGTGCGGACGCGAGTCGATTCTCGACAAGGCGGCGAAGGAGTATGAGGCGGGCCGCTACCGGGAAGCGGTTTTCGATAT
>JBEKAW010000122.1:0-7928 GCA_050015715.1 Candidatus Krumholzibacteriaceae bacterium | reverse complement strand
CTGCTTCACGAGCGCGTTCTTCGGCTTGATCATGATGTCCATGAGCGCCTGCTCGTCGAGATCGTGGAGCGGGGCGACGATCGGGAGCCTCCCCACGAGCTCCGGTATCAGCCCGTACTTGATCAGATCGTCCGGCTGGACGAGCTTCAGTATATCGCTCGAATCCTTCTTGTAGCCGGGACCCCGTTCGGCGCCGAATCCGATGATCTTCTTGCCGACCCTCCGTTCGACGATCTCGTCGAGTCCCTGGAAGGCGCCGCCGCAGACGAAGAGAATGTTCTTCGTGTTGACCTCGATGAACTTCTGCTGCGGGTGCTTGCGTCCCCCCTGCGGGGGAACGTTCGCCACCGTCCCCTCGAGAATCTTGAGGAGCGCCTGCTGCACCCCCTCGCCCGAGACGTCCCTCGTGATCGACGGGCTCTCGCTCTTGCGCGAGATCTTGTCGATCTCGTCGATGTATACGATGCCTCGCTCCGTCGCGGCGAGATTGTAATCGGCGTTCTGGAGAAGCCGGACGAGGATGTTCTCGACGTCCTCACCGACGTAGCCCGCCTCGGTCAGACACGTCGCGTCCGCGATCGCGAACGGGACCTTGAGAAACCGCGCCAGCGTCTGCGCGAGAAGCGTCTTGCCGACGCCCGTCGGGCCGAGGAGCAGGATATTGCTCTTGTCGATCTCGACGTCGTCGGCGCGGCGGTCGTGGCGTATCCGCTTGTAATGGTTGTAGACCGCCACGGACAGGATGATCTTCGCGTGCTCCTGCCCTATGACGTACTGGTCGATGAAGTCCTTTATCTCCTTCGGCTTCGGGAAATGCTCCATCTCCCAGAGCATCGTCCCCGACATCTCTTCCTCGAGGATGTCGTTGCAGAGACGGATGCATTCATTGCAGATGTAAACGGAGGGCCCGGATACGAGCTTTGCGACCTCGTCCTGGCCCCTCCCGCAGAAGGAGCACCGTATCGCCTTCGGAGCGAGCGTTTTCTTCTTCATCTGATCCCTGTTCCTCCATCGATCCGCACGGGCCTACTCCCTGTATTATACACCCGGCCGGCCCCGATCGTTCATCGAAAAAGCCTCTTCCCGGCGCGCGGCGCCGGTTAGCGCTTCAACTCGTTCTTCGACACGAGGATGCTGTCGACGATGCCGTATTCCTTCGCCTCCTCGGCCGACATGAAGAAATCCCGGTCCGTGTCCTTCCCGATCCTCTTGATGTTCTGGTGCGTGTGCTTCGCGAGGATCTCGTTGAGGCGGTTCCGCAGGGTGACGATTTCCTTGGTGTAGATCTCGAGCGTCGTCGCCTGCCCCTGGGATCCGCCGGACGGCTGATGGATCATGACGCGCGCGTGCGGGAGCACGGAGCGTTTCCCCGGTCTCCCCGCGGCGAGGAGAACGGCGGCCATGCTCGCCGCTTGCCCCATGCAGATCGTCGCGACGTCGCACGAGATGTACTGCATCGTGTCGTAGATGGCGAGCCCCGCGGAGACGATGCCTCCCGGGCTGTTGATGTAGATGTAGATGTCCCTCGTCGGATCCTCCGCTTCGAGGAAGAGAAGCTGCGCGATGACGCTGTTCGCGAGCGTGTCCTCGATCGCCGTTCCGATAAACACGATACGGTCCTTGAGGAGCCGCGAATATATGTCATACGCCCGCTCCTCGCGCCCGCGGGTCTCGATCACGTACGGAATCGGTATGTATGCCGAATTGTAGATCTTCTCCATGGCTTCCTCTCTTTGCTTCCGCCCGCTCACGCGGCCCCGAGAACGATCTCGAAGATCTTGTGCTCCCGGAGCCTGCTCTTGAGGTTCTCGATCCGGTCGCGATCCTTCATGAACAGCTTCTTGATATCCTCGACCTGTCTCCCGTTCTCGTCGGCGATCTGCTGAAACTCCCGGTCCACGTCGGCGTCGGAGACGTCGATGCCCTCTTTCTCCGCGATGCGCTCCATCACGAAGTACCGCTTGATGTTCCTCGTGGCGACCCGATCGAAAAACTCGTCGATCTGCTTGAGCTTCTCCTCGTCCTTCTCCTTTTCGACCCCCGCCGCCTCGCGCCTGCGCTCATCCTCGCTCTGAAGCTCCTTCTTGAAGCGCTCGTGCATGCTCTTCGGAATGTCGAACGGATTCCGTTCGATAATGAGATCGACGGCCCGCTCCTCCCGCTGCCGCCGGGCCTCTTTCTCCTTCTCCTCGACGAGCCGCGCCCGAACGTCCTCCCGCAGCTCGCCGAGCGTTTTGAACCGCGAATCCACTTTCGCGGCCAGCGCATCGTCGATCGCGGGGACCTGTTTTTCCCGCACGTCGTTCACGTTGAATTCGTACTGGATCTTCTTGCCGGCGAGCCGCTCCGGCTTGTAATCCTTCGGATAATCGATCTCGATCTTTCCCGACTCCCCGGTCTTCTTGCCCGTCACCGCTTCCTCGAACGCCGGAAAGATCTGTCCCGTGCCGAGCTGCACGGGATAGTTCGTCACCCGGCTCTTGACGTCAACGGTTCCGTCACTTCCTATCGGCGTGAAATCGAGCGTCACGACGTCCCCGGAGGCCGCCGGCCGCTCGACCTTGATAAAGTCCGCCGAACGCTCCTGGAGGCTCTTGATGACCTCATCGACCTCTTCGTCGCTGACGGCGACCTCTTCGGAGTCGACCTTCATGCCGCGATAGCTCTCGAGCTCGAACTGCGGCAGAACCTCGACGCACATCGTAAAGGTGAGCGGGCTTTCATCCTCGACCTTCACGTCGCGAAACTCCGGGTCCCCGACCGGCTCGAGCTCCTTTTCCGCGACCACGTGCTCGTAGGCCAGCGGAAGGATGCTCCGGAGCGCCTCGGCCCGGATCTCGTCCGCGAAGCGCCGCTCGACGACGTCGATGGGAACCTTGCCCTTCCTGAACCCCGGGAGCGCGACCTCCCTCGCCATTTCCTTGAGAACCCGCGTCTTCTCCCCCTTGAACCGTCCGGGAGCTATTTCGACCGAGATGACCCTCTGGCAGCTCTTGTCCTCCGCGACGCGAATACCGATTTCGCCCTCGAGAAACTTCCTGTCCATCGTTACCCCACAATCAGAGCGGTTGGAAATTACCCACACATGGTAACTTTAGCCATATGCGAGAGGGGGGATTTGAACCCCCACGAGTTTCCTCACAGGATCCTAAGTCCTGCGCGTCTGCCAGTTCCGCCACTCTCGCTCGTTCACCTGACTTCTAACAGATTGCCATACAATAAGATACAAAATCCGGTCGGGCCGGTAAAGATTCTTTACCTCGCCGCATCATTAATACTACTATTTGAAAGAGGCATTTTCAAATTCTTTCGAGCAAGAGCTCTGCCACGCGGCGCGATTCAGCGCCCTTTGAAGGCGGCCTCCCGCTTCTCGAGGAAGGCCTTCATGCCTTCCTTCATGTCCTCCGTCCCGCACGTTATGGCGAAGAGCGACGCCTCGAGACGCAAGCCGTCCTCGAAGGACATCTCCGTGCCGTGAAGGACCGCCTCCATGCATCCCCGGAGGGACACCGCGGGCTTCGAGAGAAAGACCCTCGCCATCTCATCGGCCGCCCCCATGAGCTCCCCCGCGGGAACGACCTTGTTCACGAGGCCGAGACCGAGCGCTTCCTGAGCCGTGAGAATCCGCCCGGTCGTCACGAGCTCCATCGCAATCCCCCGGGGAATGAGCCGCGCGAGACGCTGCGTCCCCCCGTAGCCCGGCATCGTACCCAGATTGATCTCGGGGAGCCCCAGCCGCGCCCTGTCGACGGCGATCCTGACCGTGCATGCGAGCGCGAGCTCGCAGCCGCCCCCAAGCGCAAATCCGTTTATCGCGGCGATGACCGGCACGCCGAGATTCTCCATGAGATTCGTGAGGCGCTGCCCGCGCGCGGCGTACTCCTTGCCCCCGAGGGGCTCGAGCGCGAGGAGCTCGCCTATGTCGGCCCCCGCGGCAAACGACTTCTCCCCCGCGCCCGTCAGAATCACGACGCCGACCTCGGCATCGTTTTTCATCTGCGTGAAGGCGTCGATGAGCTCGACCACCGTCCGGACGCTCAGGGCGTTGAGCTTCGCCGGGCGATTGATCGTCACCCGGGCGATGCGGCCCGATTTCTCGACGAGCACGTTTTCGAATCCCATCTCCCGCTCCTTTCTCACGATTCGGGCAATTTAAGAATGCATGGACGGAAGTGTCAACAACAAACTGTTTCTTGACTTGCGACGTGACATTCGGTTATCCCTTGTTCAATCATGAACGCGAGAGCACGGAAGATTGCGGTATCCGTTCCCGGCCTTCTCGTCCTGCTGTTCGTCGGCTCCTCCGCACGAGTGGCTCCGGCACAGACGGAGGACACCGCGCTGAGGCAGGAGCTCATGAGCTTCCTCGAGGGCGGCAGGCAGTCGAGCGCCCTCTCTCCCGGACACGCCCTCTCCGCCCTGCGCTCCTACCCCCTCACGGCGACGACCGCGTATCTCCTCCTCGAGAACGACCCCGCGCTCCTCAAGAAATACTATCCCGACATAAGCCGCTCCGTGATGCAGCTTTTCGCGGAGGGGAACGTCACGAGCGGCGGGCTCGTGAGAGCGATGCCGGGCGCTCCGGCCGCCGCCGGCGCGCCGCTTTCTCCAGGCCTCAATGCGCTCGCCGATCTCGAGCTCTACAGCCTTCATCTCATCGCCTCGAGAACGGGCGCATACGAGGACGCGCTCGAGTTTCTCGCCTGGTCGAACTCGCTTTCCGATCTCATCATCCAGAACTTCTACGATCCGCGGCGGCAGTGCTTCTATCCGGTCGCCGACGACGGCAAATTCGTCACAACCTACGGCCCCGGGCAGCTTCTGCCGCTGGTCCTCGACCGGACCCTCGGTCCGGACGAGCGCGGAAAGATCGCCTCCGTGTATCTCGATCGCAGCACGACGGCACGGGTGATCAAGCTGAAAGGACCGGGCGCCCCGGATCCCTGGGACGACTCCTCCATGCGGTTTACGATGCTCGGTCTCCTCGGCCAGGCGCTTGCCGCGGACGGGGAGACCTTTACGGCTCTCCGTGCGTCCGCGGAGGGTTCCGCGTCCGGCGCGGCCGCGAAGCAAGCCCCATGGATCGACTACTGGCGCGACAGCCGCCTCGTCCCGGGCCGCCTCTTCCCCGGCTGGAAGACGGCATCCTCGCTCGTCAACCTGACGCTCCTCTTCGAACGGGAGAATCTCGTTCCGCCGAAGGAGATCGCGGGACTGCGAAGCGGCGTCGACTCCCTCGTCACGGTGCTTTCCGGCGGGAAGATGACCCTCGAATCGTACCGGAACGCGACCGGCGTCGTGAACAACCTCCTCGCGTGGATCTCGCGGTTCACGGAGCTTTTCGATTCGAGCAAGGAGCGCTGGAGGGTCCTCGACGAGGTCAGATGGGTCAGACTCTCCCCGCGCACAAAGAGGCTCATCACGGAAACGCTCTCGACCTCGAGGCTGGATCTTGTATGCGCCAAGGCGGACCTCTCCGCCCGTTTCGAGCGGGACTGCGGTGTCATATTCAGGCTCGAAGTGCCCGAACGGCCTATTCTGCCGGGACACCCGATCGATTTCACCGCCTCTCTGCGCACGGTGCGCGACACGCTCGTCGCCTCGCAGTTTTACGTGCAGGTCGGCGAGAACCGGTGGAAGATGATGGAGAACGATCAGGTCGTCACCCTCACGCCGGGCGGAGCGCCGCTCAGGTACGAGGGAAAGGTGTCGCTGCCTCCGGCGACCGAGCCGGGGATCATCACGCTGCCCTGCACGATCGATTTTCTCTCCGCGGGGCGCCGGCTCGAGATTCACCGCGTCGCGAGCGTCGCGCTGACCAAGGAGTATGACGTCTCGCTCGATATGCCCGAGGGGCGGCGTATCGTCGACAAACCCGTCCCCGTGCAGATAAGCCTCACGTACAAGACGGATCATGACATTCGAGGAACGGTCGAGGGGGCGTTTCTCCGCGAGTTCGTGACGCAGCCGCCGCTTCCGGCCCGCTTCCTCATGAGCAAGGACTCGGAACACACGGACCTGACGCTCACGGTCACCCCGAAGGGGCTGGTCTCCCCCGGACGCTACCCGTTCTCGCTGACGGTCTCCCTCGACGGCGCGCCCGTCGCCCTCCTCGAAGAGAGCCTCGTGCGCCCGTTTCGCTGGCTCTCGATCGGACCGTTCGCGAAGGCGGACCAGGCGATGAGGGACGCACTCACGTTTCAGGCGGATATTCTCAAGACGTATGCGGCCGCCGACGGACGGGCCCTTCGATGGAAGGAGGCCCCGGCCGGCGCGATCGACGCCGAAGGGTCCCTGTGGCCCCAGCGTCTCTACGGAAAGCTCCCTGCAAGCTGTATGCTCCTCTATACGGCCGTCGACGCTCCGGCCCGCATGAAGCTCAGCTGGAAGCTCGCCACGAAAAACAGGTCGCTCTTGTGGATCAACAGCGAGCCCCTCGTGCCGGGCCCCGGGGAGCGCCCCGACGAGACGGGCGGGTCCGTCGAGCTCAGGAAGGGACCGAACTCGTTTCTCATCGCGGTATCCTGGGATGAATCGCCGGACCGCGTCCTGTTCGAGCTGAGCGACGAAGCGGGTCTTCCCCCGACGGGAATGAGCAACGAGCTCGGGGCGATCGTCGAAGGGTACGATCGTCTCACCGCTCCGGAGAACGTGAAGAAAGCGGAGAAGAGCGCGGCGGACCAGATCACGAACATCGTCATCAAGTACGCGAGCGCGAGCGCCGCGGAGGTGTCGATCATCGGCTCATTCAACAACTGGGAGCCGGGAGCGACACTCATGAAGAGAGAGGCGAACGGCGGATGGACGGCGACACTGCAGCTCCGGCCCGGACGATACTCGTACAAATTGCTCGTGGACCGTAAGCAAAGAATCGTCGACCCGTCGAACCCGGTGACCGAGCCGGACGGCTTCGGAGGCAGAAACTCCGTGCTCGAGGTGCGGTGATGGGAAAGAAGAACGAGAAACGCCGCCTCATGATCGTTTTCGGCACGCGGCCCGAGGTGATCAAGCTGGCCCCTCTGATCGAGGAGCTCAGGAGGCGCCCGGGGACCTTTGCGATCCGGACCTGTTTCACGGCGCAGCACCGGCAGATGTGCGACCCGCTGCTGCGGTTCTTCTCCATCAAGCCCGCCCACGACCTGAACGTCATGACCGAGAACCAGTCGCTCACGGATATCGCGACGCGAACCATGGAGCGGCTCGACGCGATTCTCGAGCGCGAGAGGACCGATATGGTCGTCGTGCAGGGAGACACGACCTCCGCGTTCGCCGCCGCCCTCGCCGCCTTCTACCGGCACATCCCCGTCGCGCACGTCGAGGCGGGTCTCAGAACGCACAACATCTGGAATCCCTACCCCGAGGAGATCAACCGGCAGCTCATCGGCCGGGTCGCGCAGCTCCACTTCGCTCCGACGAAGCGCGCCGCCGGGGCGCTCACGGACGAAGGCGTCGACGGGAAGAGCGTGTTCGTCACGGGAAATACGGTGATCGACGCGCTCCATCTCACGCTCGCGAAGCTGAAATCGCTCAAAAGGCGCCGCCGGCTCCAGCGGCGGGCGCAACGGCTCATCCTCGTCACCGCCCATCGCCGCGAGAACTTCGGCGGGGGAATCGAGGAGATCTGCGCCGCGCTCCTCGACCTCGTCGAGCGGAACGCGGACGTCGAAATAGTGCTCCCGGTGCACCCGAATCCCGCGGTCAGGAGACCGATCGAGCGCACGCTTTCGTCGCACCCGCGGATCACCCTTACCGCCCCGCTCGAGTATATGGACCTCGTCGGCGTCATGAAGGAGGCCAGCCTCGTGCTCACCGATTCGGGCGGGCTGCAGGAGGAGGCGCCGGCGCTCGGCCTTCCCGTCGTGGTGATGCGTGACGAGACGGAGCGCCCCGAGATCGTCGAGGCGGGCGGCGCCGTTCTCGCCGGGCCT
>JBEKAW010000121.1:0-7997 GCA_050015715.1 Candidatus Krumholzibacteriaceae bacterium | reverse complement strand
ACCCAGCGGTATTTGCGGAACTGGATGTGGGCCAAATGGAAATGCGACAACTGTGGGACACTGCTGGGTTTCAGTCAGAAGCGGCGTTTCTTGATAATTCTCATCAATGTGATAATCATCGGGCTTGCCGAGGTCATCAATTTCCGATGGAAACTGGATCTTCGGTGGTGGATATGGGGATGGATCATAGTAACGATCCTGCTGGGTGTTCCACTTATGGATAAGATAGTTGAGATACGAAGAACAGACTAAGGGGCGGATGCGGCAACAACTGACGATCGTATTCGACGACGCGAATGAGACGACATGCGACTCGGTTGGATTTCCGATATTCATCTGAACTTCCTGGACCAGGCGGGATGTCGCAGATTTCTCGGAGATCTGGCATCTCACGACGCCGACGCCTGGCTCCTCGGAGGGGACATCGGGGAGGCGGCTTCAGTAGTGGAATTCCTGCGGATGATAGACGCCGCGCTCCTCTGCAAGACGTACTTCACTCTCGGCAATCACGACTTCTACGGGGGATCGCTCAAGGAGGTCCGGGCTCAAGTCCGTGAGCTCGTGTCTCAGTCGGAGCGTCTCGTCTATTTGACTGAGTCGGATGCCCAATTGCTCGACTGTGGCATTGCAATCGTAGGCGACGATTCATGGGGGGACGCGAGGTACGGCGACGCACTTGGTACCCCTGTGGAGATGAACGACTTCTTCGTAATCGAGGACCTCGCCGGGCGTTCCCGGTCTGCTCTCGTTCGCACAATGAACGGATTGGGTGACGAGGCGGCTGCTCGATTGTCCCCGAAGCTGGAACGAGCGGCAGCGTCTTGCGAAGATGTCGTCGCTTTGATGCACGTGCCTCCGTTCCGCGAGGCTGCGTGGCATCAGGGCTGGCGGAGCGACGACGATTGGGTTCCGTGGTTCTCATGCCGTGCGGTAGGGGAGGCCATCTTGTCGTGCGCCCGGACGCATCCCCAGGTGAGCTTCCTTGTTCTATGCGGGCATACGCACGGCTCCGGGGTTTACTCCCCGCTGCCGAACGTGACCGTCCACACGGCGGAGGCGGAGTATGGTGCACCTCGCATCCAGCGGTTCTTCGAGGTTGGCTCGTGAGAGCGGCCATAATGGTCGGCGCTCTCCTCAAGGGAGCGCAGGAAGCCGGGGCGGAGATCGCCACACATATGAAGTTGTCCGAGGCCACCGAAAGCCTCCTGGGGCTTGATTTCATCTCCCCTAACGTCTAGGCTCAAGGCCAATTACGCGGGCCGCGCGACATCCGCCCGACATACCCCCTTGAGTTCTATAACGTTTTATGGTAAAATGAATTAGATGCAGAGTCCGGGCGCGGGCCGCACCGGAGGAGGAAAAATCGTGCTCGAGGACAAGCCCAACAAGGACATCATCGAACGGGCCGAGGATCTCATCCTCCGTCTCCGCGAGGTTCAGTCCGCCCGGATCTACACCGACGAGCAGGGGAACATCAGCGAGATACACGTCGTGGCGGCGACCGACCGCGCGCCGAAGCTCATCGCGCGGGACGTCGAAAGCTGTCTCAAGGCGACTCTCGGGCTCACGGTCGATTACCGCAAGATCGGCGTCGTCGTCATCGATCCCGCAAAAACGGATGAACCCGTGATCGATCTCGAGCACGTCATTGAAGAGAGGCTCGGAGAGGCACCCGCCGAGCCGCCCGTGGAGCGGCGCGCCGGGACGCCCGGGCGGCGGTTCGACGACCTGCCCGGCGTGCGAGCCGTCGAGGAATCCGCCGAGCGACCCGACGAGCGGCCCCCCTGGGCAGGCGTGGATCCGCCGAAGCCCGCCGCGGCTCCGAGCGCCCCGCAGGCGCACCTCGAGTTTCTCGAGACCGACGCGCGCGTCAGGTTCAAGGGGCTCCGGGTCGCGATCGAGGAAGATCGGGTGGACGTCGAAGTGCGGCTCGCGAGGGGCACCCTCGTCGTGATCGGTTCACAAGGCGACTTCCGCTTCCGCGGGAGGCTCGCCGAGACGGTCGCGGGCGCCACGATCCATGCGATCTCGGAGCTCCTCGACGAGAATATCCGCCTCTGCCTTTCCGGAATCGAAGAGGTCAATCTGGGCAGCCGCATGGCCCATTGCGCCGTCGTGAGCGCGATTGTCGACCGCTGCGCCGTGAGCTTCATTGGATGCGCCCTCATCGGCGAGGAGCGAAACGAAAGCGCCGTGCTCGCCGTGCTCGACGCCTTGAACCGGCCTCTCGGCAGGTGGAAGCTGCGCACCGAAATCAGCTACACGATCAGGTAGCCGCCCGGGGCGCCCCCAACCGGGGGGCGCAGATATCTTCCGGCGCCCCATCTTTTTTCTTTTCCATTAGATACGAAAGCAATACAATGCGTCCTGTGCACGGGATAGCCCTGTTTTTGGCATGGAATCTGCTCGAGAAACTGTGCTTAATGTAGTTTCCCACCGGAGGGCTCAGGAAGCGTGCGCCGCGCAACTTACACGAACCGGGTGAACCTTGACCAAAGACACCAATAAGTCCAGCTGGGGCTTCAGGCTCTACTATCTCCTGTTCGTTCTCGCCGGCCTGGCCTTCGTCGTCTATCTTGCCCATGATTTCCCGCAGAATCATTGGCGCGACATGTTCCTCTTCGTGTGCCTCATCATTCTCGCGGATTCGGCGCAGATATCCCTTCCGCGCGGCGGCGCCTCGATCTACGCGTCGTCTCCCATCGACCTCGCCGGGATCGTGCTGTTCGGGCCGGCCGTCATGGCCGTGATCGAGGGCATCGCGACGGTCGTCACCGAAGGCGTTCTCCAGCGGCGGCCGTTCATGAAGCTCATATTCAACGTGCCGCTCCTTATGATGACGGTCGGCGTCTCGGGTCTCGTGTACAAGGCCTTCGGAAGCCTCGGCGACATCGGCACGCCGGCGTTCCTGATTCCGCTCACGGCGGCGGGCGTCGTCTATTATCTCTTCAACACGTGGGCCGTGAGCTTCGTGATCGCGCTCTCCGACGGGAGAAACCCGGTCCACGTATGGAGACAGAACTACATGTGGAACTTCTTCCACATTCTCGCCTTCCTGCCCGTCGGCGCGATCATAGCCCTTCTCTACGCGCACTCGGGCGTCTGGACGATCGCGCTCTTCATCATCCCGCTGTTCCTCGCGCGCTACTCCTTCCAGCTTTACCTCGACATGCGCGAGGCGCACATCAACACGGTCGCGGCGCTCACGTCCGCCATCGACGCCTCCGATCCGTTCACGCACGGCCACTCGTTCAGGGTCTCCCGCTACGCGCTCCGCATCGCGCGGGCGATGGGGATGTCGTCGCGCGACCTCGAGATGCTCGAATACGCGGGGCTCCTCCACGACATCGGGAAGATCGCGATCCAGAACGACATTCTCCTCAAGGTCGGCCCGCTCACCGACGAGGAATGGCGCTCGCTCAAGTCCCATCCCAGTATCGGCGCCGATATCGTCGAGCAGCTCAAGTTCCTCAAGGAGGCCTCCGAAGTCATCCGGAGCCACCACGAGCGCCCGGACGGGAACGGATACCCGCGCGGCCTCAAGGGGAACGAGGTTCCGCTCGCGGCCCGCATCCTCAACGTCGTCGACGCCTTCGACGCGATGACCTCCGACAGGCCGTACCGCAAGGCGCTCCCGATCGCGCGCGTCATCGAGGAGCTCGAGACGTACAAGGGGCGGCAGTTCGACGAGCAGACGGCCAACATTCTCCTCGACCTCTACTGGAAGGGCGAGTTCCCGATCATCATCGAGGCCGACGCGACGACCGAGATCTACAACTCCCTCATCGAGCACGTGCAGGTTTGATCCCCATCTTTATTTGTTTATCCACCGCGCCGCTTCCGGTATAATGCCGGCTGCATCGGCAGTCCTGTATCCTGTGCACGACACGTCGGGAGGAGCGAATGGCCGGCTCGAAATACAAGGAATCGGGTGTCGACATCGACGCCGCGAACAGGGCGAAGAAGAAGATCGCCGAGCTCGCGCGGGGCACGTGGGGCAAGGAGGTGCTCTCCGAGATCGGAAACTTCGGAGGGCTCTTCGAGATGCCGCGGGGGCTCCGGAAGCCCGTCCTCGTTTCGAGCGTCGACGGCGTGGGGACGAAGCTCAAGGTTGCATTTCTCGCGCGGAAGCACGACACGGTCGGCGAGGATCTCGTGAACCACTGCGTGAACGACATCCTCGTCCAGGGCGCCGAGCCGCTGTTCTTCCTCGACTACATCGCGAGCGGCGTCCTCGATCCGGCGATCGTCGCCGACGTCGTCACGGGGCTCGCGCGCGGATGCACGGAGAACGGCTGCGCGCTCATCGGCGGCGAGACGGCCGAGATGCCCGGCTTCTACGCGGCGGGGGAGTACGACCTCGCCGGGTGCATCATCGGCTGCGTCGAGCTCGCCCGGGTCATCGACGGGCGCTCGATACGGCCCGGGGACGTGGTCTGGGCGCTTCCGTCGAGCGGTCTCCATACGAACGGGTATTCGCTGGCGCGGAAGATCGTCTTCGACGAGGCCAAGCTCTCGGTCGACGACACGATCCCGGGCACGGGGAAGAGCGTGCGCGAGGCGCTGCTGGCCGTTCACCGGAGCTATCTTCCCGAAATACGGGACATCCGTGCTCGCACGGAGATCAAGGGGCTCGCCCACATAACGGGGGGCGGTCTCCTCGAGAATATTCCGCGCATTCTCCCCGCCGGGACGGCCGTCGAGATCGACGTATCGGCGTGGGAGGCGCCGCCTCTCTTCCGTTTCCTCGCCGAGCGCGGCGGCGTCGATCCGATGGAGATGCACCGCGTGTTCAACATGGGAGTCGGGATGATCGTCATAGTCGCCCCCGGCGCGCGCGAGGCGATGGAGCACGCCGCCGGCCGGTGGAAGCCGTTCCTGGTCGGCCGGGTGGTCGAGGGGGACAAGAAGGTCCATCTCGTATGATCGGGAAGCTCTCGCGCGAAATCGTCGACGCGATACTAGAAACTCTCCCCGTCGAAATCACGGTTCTCGACGAAAACGATTCGGTCGTTGCATGGAACACGCGCAGGCCGCGGATTTTCGGTCGCCCGGCGGAGGTGCTCGGGCGCGACATTCGCGAATGCCACTCGGCGAAGAGCATCGACGTGGTCGAGAGGCTCCTCGGCGAGATGAAGGCGGGGAAACGGGACAGCGCCCGATTCTGGTATGACGAGATGGTGGACGGGCGCTCGCAGAAGATTGTCGTGGACTATCTCGCGATCCGCGACGACAGGGGCCGGTACCTCGGATGCGTCGAGGCGCTCCAGAGCGTGGAGCCGTTCCGCGCGATCGAGGGAGAACGGAGGACGCTCGATGACTAAGCTTTTGCCGATCGATACGATCAGGCTTGCGGCGAGCATCGTCGTATGTATGCTCGCCGGGTTCATCGGGAGCTTCGCGACGAGGGCGGGGATCCCGGTCTGGTACGCGGGTATCCAGAAACCGTCGTTCAACCCGCCGTCCTGGGTCTTCGGGCCGGTATGGACGTTCCTGTACATTCTCATGGCAATCGCGCTCTTTCTCGTCTGGCGGCAAGGTCTTGCCGTGAGCGGGGTCAGGATCGCGCTCTTCGTATTCTTCCTGCAGCTCGTTCTCAACGCGGTCTGGTCGTTCGCGTTCTTCGGCGCGCGGTCGCCGCTCGCCGGGCTCGTCGTTATCATCGCCCTCTGGGGGGCGATCGTCGCCACGATCGCGCTCTTCGCGCCGCTGTCGCGGTGGGCGGCCGTCCTCCTCGTGCCATACATCCTCTGGGTGAGCTTCGCGGCGATCCTCAACTGGTCGATCTACGTCCTCAACCGCCGCTAGAGCTTTCGCGACAGGAGACGCTCATGGGCTCTCTTGCCAGGCCGGCAGTCGTCGTGAGCAAATGCCTCGGGTTCGCGGCCTGCAGGTACAACGGGCTCATGATCTCCTCGGACGTCGTGAAGGCGCTCATGCCGTTCGTCGACTCCGTTCCCGTCTGCCCCGAGATCGAGATCGGGCTCGGTGTGCCGCGCGACCCGATCCGGGTCGCCACCGGCGCCAACGGGCTCAGGCTCCTTCAGCCTTCGACCGGCGCCGACGTGACGGGCGCAATGGTGCGCTTCGCCGCCTCGTTCCTCGGGTCGCTCCCGGTCGTCGACGGCTTCATTCTCAAGAACCGCTCTCCGTCGTGCGGGATCAAGGACGTGAAGATCTATCGGGGCGTCGAGAAGGAGGCGGCGGTGGGGAAGGGCGCCGGGTTCTTCGGCGCGGCCGTTCTCGCGAAATTCCCGGCGCATCCCGTCGAGGACGAGGGGCGTCTCATGAACCTCCGCATCAGGGAGCATTTTCTCACGAGCCTCTACGCGCTCACGCGCTTTCGAGTGACTCGGGGCCGGCTCGCGATGCGGGACCTCGTCGACTACCAGGCGCGCAACAAGCTGCTCCTCATGTCGTACAACCAGAAGGAAATGAGAATTCTCGGGAAGATCGTGGCGAATCCGGACAAGAAGGCGACGGCCGTGGTCTTCGACGAGTACGAGGCGCACCTCCGCGCCGCGCTCGCGAAGCCGCCGAAATACACCTCGAACATCAACGTGGCCATGCACGCCCTCGGGTACTTCAAGGAAGGGCTCACGGGTGCCGAGAAGAACCAATTTCTCGCCACCCTCGAGAGGTATCGCGCCGGGAAGATTCCCCTGAGCGCGGCAATCGCGATACTCAATTCGTGGATCGCGCGCTTCGATGAGGGCTACCTCCGGCAGCAGACCTTCTTCGAGCCCTATCCCGAGGCGCTCGTCGAGATAACCGGCTCTTGACACCGAAATGGCGGCATGCTAGCCTTTTACGCAGTCTGAAGGTTTTTCCATTGAGAGGAGAATGCGATGCTGAACATCACAACCCGCGATCAGGCCGGTGTGATGATTATCGACCTCGAGGGCCAGATCGACGGCGGTCCGCTGTCGGCCAGGGTCCACGAGCTCATCAAGCAGAGCCTCGATAAGGGCCAGAAACGGCTCGTCTTGAATCTCAGAAACGTCAAGTGGCTCAACTCGCTCGGAGCGGGTGTCCTCATCGCCGCATACGCGTCGGCGAAACGCCAGAACGCGTCGCTCAAGCTCTATGGCGTGAGCGATCGCGTCGAGACCGTGCTCAGAACGTGCGGGCTCATTCCCGAGGTGTTCGACGTGTATCCGGACGAGAAGGGCGCCCTCGAGAGCTTCTGAACGAGAAGGAAGAGACGATGAAGATACAGACCCGAGAGATCGATGGAATCACGGTGCTGGACGTCATGGGCGAGATGTACGGGGGCCCCGAGAACATGGAGCTCGTCAACACCGTCACCGAGCTCGCGAAAGAGAAGAAACACGATCTCGTCGTGAACCTCTCCAAGGTGAAATGGATCTCGAGCACCGGCCTCGGCATTCTCGTCTCCGCGAGATCCCGGTTTGCCAAGGAGGGCGGCGTCGTGAAGCTCTGCCAGCCGAACAGCAGGGTGCTCGATATCCTCATGGTCACCCGGCTCAATATGATCTTTGACGTTTTCTCCACGGAGGAGGAGGCTCTCGCGAGCTTCAGGAAATAATCCCCCGGTTTGAATATGCGGAAATCAATGGGGACGCCATTGAATGAAACATTATTCAAGTCTCCCTGGTTCGTGAAAGGCGACATAGACGGTTTCTTCGGCCTCGCCATCGACAACCTCATACAATTTCTTCTCATCGCCACCCTCTGCCCCCTCATCGCGGGGATTCCGGCGGCGTTCGTCTACAGCCGGGTGCTTCCGGGGGCCGCGCTTTCCGTCGTGTTCGGGAACGTCTTCTATTCCTGGCAGGCGCACCGGCTCGCAGTTAGGGAGAAACGCCACGACGTCACGGCGATTCCTTACGGCATCAACACGGTGAGCCTCTTCGCGTATCTCATCTTCATCATGGGTCCCG
The DNA here is from genome assembly GCA_050015715.1 of Candidatus Krumholzibacteriaceae bacterium. Lineage (GTDB taxonomy): Bacteria > Krumholzibacteriota > Krumholzibacteriia > Krumholzibacteriales > Krumholzibacteriaceae > SSS58A. The sequence goes on along the minus strand of JBEKAW010000121.1, from coordinate 93 downwards.
TGTACCGCGAAACGGGGAGCTACGATCTCGCGTGGCGAGCGGGGCTGCTCGCGTGCCTCGGGAGCGGACTCATCGAGTTCGGCGGCGCCTTCG
>JBEKAW010000120.1:0-8029 GCA_050015715.1 Candidatus Krumholzibacteriaceae bacterium | reverse complement strand
TTTGTCTTTTTTCCGGCGCCCGGGGGTTTTTCACGGATCTTTCTCTCGAGCTCCTCGAAGGCCGCGCGCTCTTCCTTGCCGAGGCTCTGCGGAGTCCATGCGACGAGACGGACGAGCTCGTCGCCCTTTCCGTAGGAATTGAGATGTGGTATGCCCTTCCCCTTGAGCCGGAGGGTCTTGTGAGACTGCGTACCGGCGGGAATCTTGATCGCCGCGGTTCCGTCGAGCGTCGGAATCTCGACGCGGGCGCCGAGCGCGAGCTGCGAGAAGCTCACCGGAAGATCGAAGACGATATCGTAGCCGTGGCGCTCGAACGTCTCGTCCTCGATCTCCTCTATAAGGATAATGAGGTCCCCCGGCGGCCCTCCCCGTGACCCCGCGTCCCCCTGAGCGTCCAGCTTGATGTAGTTCCCCGTCGCCACGCCCGCCGGTATCTTGACCTCGACGTTCTTCGAGCCTTCGACGGCCCCCTCCCCCTCGCACCCCGGGCACGGATCGCTGATGAGGGAACCCTCCCCGCGGCAGGCGGGGCACGTCTGGATGTTCACGAACTGGCCGAACAGCGAACGGGACACCTGCCGAAGCTCGCCGGTTCCCCGGCACGTCGGACAGGTCTCCCTCGACGAGCCCTCCTTGATCCCCTTTCCCCTGCACCGGCTGCACGGGACCATTCTCGAAACCTTGATCTTCTTGGTGACTCCCGTCGCGATTTCCCGGAGGGTGAGGCGCAGCCGGACCTGGAGGTCCCTGCCGCGTCCGGCATAGGCCCCTTCTCGCCGGCCCGCTCCGGCCGGGCCGCCCGAACCGAAGAGGTCGTCGAGCCCGAAACCGCCGAAATCGCGCATGAAGGCCCGCAGCGCGTCGCTCAGGTCGAAGCCGCCCCCCTGGAACCCCTCGAATCCCTGGGCCCCGCCGCCGGCGGCGCCGCCATGCCCGAACTGATCGTATCGCGCGCGCTTTTCCGCGTCGCGGAGAACCTCGTAGGCTTCGGTTGCTTCCTTGAATTGTTCCTCGGCGTCTTTGTTGCCCGGGTTGCGGTCGGGATGATACTTGAGCGCGAGCTTGCGGTAGGCCTTTTTTATCTCATCGACGGACGCAGTGCGGCTTACGCCGAGAATCTCGTAGTAGTCCCTTTTTGCCATTCCTCCCCAAACTCACCGTGTGCGGCAAAAGAGGTCCTGAAAACGCTCTCTCTATTTCCCGCCAGCAAAATCCTTGTTGGCGCTCGCATTATACATGAGCTCGGCGATCTTATACACGGCAATCGAGAGCCGTTCGCTCGCCCGCTTGATATCGTCGGCCTGTGAGCTCGAATCCGCGACGAGATCCTTGAGCGCCTTGAGAGATTCCTCGATCGTCTCGCGGTCGTTCGCGGAAACCGAGTCGCCGTGGTCCTTGAGAGTCTGCTCGGCCGAATAGATGAGAACCTCCGCTTCGTTCCGGACCTTGACGCTGCCCCGCTTCGACTCGTCATCCACGGCGTGCTCTTCCGCGTCGTGCACCATCCGGTCGATCTCCTCCTGGCTCAGGCCGCTCGAGACCTTGACCTGGATATTCTGTTCCTTGCCCGTGCCCAGATCCTTCGCGGACACGTGGACGATGCCGTTCGCGTCGATGTCGAAGCTGACCTCGATCTGCGGAACGCCGCGCGGGGCCGTCGGAATGCCGACGAGATCGAACCGCGCGAGCGTCCGGTTGTCCTTGGCCATCTCGCGCTCGCCCTGGAGCACGTGAATGCTCACGGCGGGCTGGTTGTCGGTCGCGGTCGAGAATATCTGGCTCTTGTGGCACGGGATCGCCGTGTTGCGATCGAGGAGCTTGGTCATGAGGCCGCCGAGCGTCTCGATCCCGAGCGAGAGCGGGGTCACGTCGAGCAGCAACAGCTCCTCGACCTGTCCCGAGAGGACGCCCGCCTGGATCGCGGCGCCCATCGCGACGACCTCGTCGGGGTTGACCCCCTTGTGAGGCTCTTTCTTGAAGAATTCCTTCACGAATTTGCGGACCGCCGGAATGCGCGTGGAGCCGCCCACGAGAATGACCTCGTCGATCTGGGCGGTCGTGAGGTTCGCGTCGCGGAGCGCCTGCTGGCACGGATCGAGGGTCTTCTGGACGAGCGGATGGACGAGCTTCTCCATCGTCGCCCTCGTGAGAACCATGTCGAGGTGCTTCGGACCGTCCTTATCCGCGAAAAGGAATGGAAGGTTGATATTCGTCTCGTGTACGGTCGAGAGCTCGCACTTGGCCTTCTCGGCCGCCTCGCGGATACGCTGCAACGCCATGCGATCCTTCGAGAGATCGACGCCGGTCGACGTCTTGAAATCGCCGACGATCCAATCCTGGATCGCGCGGTCGAAGTCGTCGCCGCCCAGCAGCGTATCGCCGCTCGTCGATTTGACCTGGTAGACGCCGTCCGAGAGCTCGAGGATCGAGATATCGAACGTGCCCCCGCCGAGGTCGTAGACGGCGATCTTGCCCGCCTTCTTCTTCTCGAGTCCGTAGGCCAGGGCCGCGGCGGTCGGCTCGTTGACGATGCGGAGCACCTCGAGCCCGGCGATCTTGCCGGCGTCCTTTGTCGCCTGGCGCTGCGCGTCGTTGAAGTACGCCGGGACCGTGATGACCGCCTGGGAGACTTCTTCCCCGAGAAACTCGTCCGCGCATTGCTTGAGCGCCCGCAGAATCATCGCGGAAACCTCGGGCGGCTGAAAGCTCTTGTCCTTGAGCTGGATGAGAATCTCGTCGTTCTTGCCCTGCTTGACCGAATATGTTACGCGTTTGATCTCGTCCCTCGCCTCCGAAAATCGCCTTCCCATGAAGCGCTTGATCGAGTAGATGGTGTTGTCGGGATTGGTGATCGCCTGGCGTTTCGCAAGCTGGCCGACGAGCCGCTCGTTGTTTTTTGCAATGGCGACGACGGATGGCGTCGTACGTCCTCCGTCCGAGTTGGGGATAATCACGGGCTCGCTGCCTTCGATGACGGCGACGCACGAGTACGTTGTTCCGAGATCAATTCCAATTACCTTTCCCATTGTCGATCCCTTTCCAATTGAAATATCACGCTACAACCCGCTATCCCTTTTTCCTGGACACGAGACCGCGCGCGGGCCTGATTACCTGATCGTTGAGAATGTAGCCCCTTTGAATCACCTGCGCGACGTGTCATTCCTCGCTCTCGCTTTCTACTTAACCGACCGCCTCGTGGTACTGAGGGTCGAACTTCTGATTGAGCGCCTCGATCTCGATCAGCCCGGCCTTCTTGAGAATATCCATGAGGCCGACATGAATGAGCCTGATCCCTTCTTGAAGCTGACCATCCGCCCCGCCCAGATTCGCAAACGCACGATCGAAGTTGTCTATTCCTCCGACGATATCCTTGATGAGATCAGCGTTCGCCTGTTTTTGAAGCAATTCCCATTCCCGTCGCGTCCGCTTCTTGTAATTTTCAAATTCGGCCGCGAGCCGAAGCAACCTATCGTCTTTCGTTTGAAGCTCTTGCTTGGATTTTTTGAGCTCCTTGTCGAGCTCCTGCAGCATGGAGTTCTTTCGCTGAATGAGATCGAGCAACCCCTTGCGGCCGCCTCTCTTTGTGCGCTTTTGCACCGGTTCCGAACCGGGCTCCTCCGCCGGAGGCTGGGCCTCTCCTGGACGTTCAACGGTTTTCGGCTCCGGAGCGATCACCTCGGGCTCGCTCCTGCTTTCGGATGGCGCCGGAACGCCCCCCGAATCTCCCCCCGCCGCCGCCTCCGGGGACGCGTCGTCGGGGGCGCTGTCGGCCGGGGGCGCGCTCTCGTTCTCGGTGATGTCCCATTCCTTGTCCTGTTGCAACGGACCCTCCTCCTCTCGGCGTCGATCACACTTGCGCGATGTGAACATGGTACAGCTCGTCCGCGGTTCTGTCCAGGAGGGCGAAAACGAGCCTGTACGCCATACGCGTGGGTCCGAGGACCCCGAGGAGTCCGTCACATTCCGCGGTCCTGAACCTGCGCGTCACGATCGCGAAATCCTCGAGCTCCCGCACCCTGTTCTCGGCGCCGATCGTGACCGAAACATCCGCGAGGAGCCTGCCCTTGAGCACGTTGAGCATGATGCTCCTCTCCCCCATGAGACGGACGAGATTTTGCATGATCTTCGGATTGCTGAACTCCTGATTATCGTTCCGTTTTTCCGATCCCCGATAGTAATACTTGAAATCGTACGGCCAGTTGAAGAGATACTCGGCCTCGCGCGCGACCGCTTCGGCGATTTCCCGCTCCAAGCCCCGCGCCTCCCGCAGGAGCGCCTCGAGACGCTCGGGGACCCTTTCGAGCGAGGAGCCGGCCACGCGCTCGTTGATCATCTGAACGGCGCGGTCGATGACGTGCGCGGGATACATCGTCGAGAACTCGACGAAGACCCGCCGCGCCATGCCCGGAACGAGCGTCAGGACGACGAGCCCGCCGCGGCTCTCGAGCTGCACGATCTCGAGCTTCTCGACGACGCTGCGCGAGCGCATGACCCCCATCGAAAGTCCCATGTAGTTCGTGAGCTCGCTGAGGAGCTGGGACGTAATTGCCATGACGTCCCGCATATCGCTCCATTCCTGACCGATCTTCCTCCGGACGCGCTCCGCGAGCGGTCTCTCGAGCGCGCTCACGCTCTCTATCTCGTCGACGTAGAGGCGATACCCGCGATCGCTCGGGACCCTTCCCGCGGAGACATGGGGCTTGTAGAGATACCCCGTCTCCTCCAACCGGTGGAGGACGCTCCGGATATGCGCCGTGCTCTCGGCGAGGCGACAGCGGCTCTTGATCATCCGCGAGCTGACGGGCATCCCCGTTTCCACAAACAGATCGACCACGTTCCGTAATATGTTTATTTCACTATGAGTTAGAACGTCTTTCCCGGTCATCTTTGGCACTCTCCATACCCGACTGCCACCGTCCCATTGAATGTAGGGATTCCCTGACCGATTGTCAAGAATGCCGCATGCAAGGGTGAAGCCAGATTGCCCGGATCAGCGAATGATGTCGCCGATCCTCGAGAAGCGGATCCAGTGTTTGTTGTAATCGATCGAGAAGTAGATGAAGAGCGCCTTTCCCCGAAGAAGCTTCTTGTCGAGAGGCCCCCAGTAACGCGAATCGGAGCTGTCGTCCCGGTTGTCCCCGAAGACGAAGATGTGCCCCTTCGGAACCGTATACGGACCGAAGTCGCTCCGCCCGCCATAGATGTACTTCGGGTAGCTCTCGGGTTTCTCGACGCCGTCGATGAACAGATGCGTTCCCTTGAGCTCCACCGTCTGCCCCTCGAGCGCGATGCACCGCTTGATGTAATCGGTCTTCTGGTCGCCGGGCCACTTGAAGATCACGATGTCGCCGGGTTTCGGATCCCTGACCTTCGGCAAGCGAAGGTTGACGAACGGCACCTTTGCGCCGTATATGAACTTGTTCGCGAAGAGAAAGTCTCCCTTCAGGAGCGTGTCTTCCATCGACCCCGACGGGATGTGGTAGCTCTGGATGATGAGAGCCCGGACGATGAGGGCAAGGATGACGGCCGTCACGACGATTTCGACGTATTCGTGGAGCTTCGATTTCTTTCTGCCCTTTGGATCCGGACTCATCCCGACCTCCCGTTATTACGCGGTATTACCGTATATACGAATCCGAAATCAAGACTGTTCCACGAATAGTAACACCTTGGCGGGAATTGCGCAAACGGGGATTTTGCCCGCCCCGCGGGACGCGAGCGGCTCAGTAGGGAATGACGAAACTCACGGCGACGCCGCGTTCCGCGGGGCGCGGCTCGACCCGGAATCGCATGTCATCGAGGTGGGCATCAACGTAGGCATCCACGACGATCACGAAGATCGCGGCGCTCGACCACCAGATCCAGTCGACGGAACGCTCCCAGTACTCCGTCACCCATCGATCGTGGAAGAGCCACTCCGATGACTTGACGGGAAAGGTGTCGCGGACCTTCTTTTCCCGCTCCCAGTAGCGGCGGTTCATGAACACGTGGCCCACGTAGAAGGACTCCGCCCCGAGCGCAACCGCCGCCTTGAACGGCTTTTCGTCGTACATCTGGCCGAGCCCCGGAACGAGCAGCGCGCATACCATCGCGACGCGGCCGCTCTTCCGCTCCGTATAGTTCGCGCCGGACTTGCCCCGGGCCGTCTCCTCGTCGAGCACCCGTTTGAGATCGTCCATCGGCCACACGGGCCCGCGCTCGCTCGCGCCGAGCGTGTCGGCGCGCGACGTATCGGCGGAGAGCGTCTTCGTCCTCACCGTCGCCTTCGCCGCCGCGGTCGAATCTCCCAAGCTGTACGTGGATGCGATGAGCCCGGCGGACGCAGCCGCGTTCGCGGGAGGCGCAATGAGAAGCATCCCGGCGCAGAGAGGGATGATCGATGCTATCCCGACCGTCAACCGCACGCAGCGCGCGCTCGTCGCCATGAAACCCTCCCGGGGACATTCTGGCGGGAACGTGTGGGAATCGAACCCACCCCGGATGGTTTTAGCACCCGGCAGAAGGATTTGAAGTCCTCGAGGTCCACCAGAACCCGTCCGCTCCCGCTGCTCGAATAATACCGTGCCGGTGGAAATCTGTAAAGGCGTTCATCGGCCGAGGTACGCGATCGCCTCGATCTCGACGAGGGCTCCGAGGGGGAGCTTCGCCACCTGGTAGGTCGCGCGCGCCGGAGGGTCGGCCGGGAAGAACCGCGCGTACACCTCGTTGAGGGCCGCGAAATCGTCCATCGACTGAAGCAGCACCGTGGTCTTCACGATCTCGTCCATGGCGCCGCCGGCGGCCTCGACGACGGCGGCGATATTGGCAAGGGACCGCTGCGCCTGCGCGGAGACGCCCCCCTCGACGAGCTTCTTCGTCCCGGGATCGATCCCGAGCTGCCCCGATATGAAGAGATAGTCCCCCGCGCGGATCGCCTGGCTGTAGGGACCGACCGCGGCGGGCGCCGCGCCGGTTGTGATCGTCCTCTTCACCGTTCCTCCTTCGTGCGCCGCCGGAGCGCGCCGGCGCTCTATTCGACCGTGACGCTCTTCGCGAGATTTCGCGGTTGGTCGACGTTGCAGCCCCGCAGGACCGCGATGTGGTATGCCAGGAGCTGGAGCGGGATGACCGCGAGGATGGGATAGAGGAAATCGAGCGTGCGCGGAATGTAGATCACATGGTCCGCCATCTCGACGACCTCGCTGTTTCCTTCGTTCGTGATCGCGATGATCTTGCCCTTGCGGGCCTTCACCTCGCAGATGTTCCCGACGATCTTCTGGTACGCGTTGTCGCGCGGGCAGATGAATACGACGGGCATGTTCTCGTCGATGAGGGCGATCGGCCCGTGCTTCATCTCGGCGGCCGGATACCCCTCCGCGTGGAGATAGGATATTTCCTTGAGCTTCAGCGCCCCTTCGAGCGCGACGGGATAGTTCGCGCCGCGTCCGAGGTAGAGAAAGTTGTTGTGATGATAGTATTCCTCGGCGATCGCGTGGATCTCCTCGTGCGCCTTGAGAATCTCGGCCACCTGCTCGGGCACCTGCACGAGCGCCTGAATGATCTTCTGTCCCTCGGATGACGACATCGTCTTGAGGCGCCCGAACACGAGCGCCAGAAGCGCGAGCACCGATATCTGAGAGGTGAAGGCCTTCGTCGACGCGACGCCGATCTCGGGGCCCGCATGAATGTAGACGCCGGCGTGCGATTCACGCGCGATCGTGCTGCCGACGACGTTGCAGATCCCCATGCACCGCGCACCCCGCTTCTCGGCCTCGCGGAGCGCCGCGAGCGTATCGACCGTCTCGCCGGACTGGCTGATCGCGAAGACAACCGTCCCGTCATCGATGATCGGGTTGCGGTACCGAAACTCGCTCGCGTACTCGACCTCGACCGGGATGCGCGCCTTCTCCTCGATCATGTATTCGCCGATGAGCGCCGCGTGCCAGCTCGTGCCGCAGCCGATGAGAAGGATGCGTTTCACGTCCCGCATCTGTTCCTCGTTCATGTCGAGGCCCCCGAGGCGCACGTCTCCGACCGCGGGGATCAGACG
>JBEKAW010000119.1:0-8074 GCA_050015715.1 Candidatus Krumholzibacteriaceae bacterium | reverse complement strand
CTCCGGGATGATGCGAAACGAGAGACCCGCAAGCGCCGTCCGCCGGCCCGCCCAACCCGGATTCGGGACGAGCAGGATCTCGTCCCCCTCGTTCCATGAAGAGAGCTTCCACGGCCCGCTCCCGCAGGGGGAGCGGCCGTACCGCGCGCCGAGCCGCTCGACTTCCTCGCGGCACACGATCCCCGCGGCGGGCATGGCGAGAAGCCCGAGGAAATGCGGGACGGGACGAACGAGCCTCACGACCACCGTCGAATCGTCCGCCGCCCGCGCCGCGGCCGGGTTCCAGGCCCCCCCCTCATGGAAGGCGGAGGCGCCGGAGAGCTCCCCGAGGAGCCACCACCGCGGCGAGACGTCCCGTGGATCGAGGAGGCGCCGCATGGAGTACACGACATCCGCAGCCGTCACGCGTCTCCCGTTGGAGAACCGGGCGGCGCCGAGATGGAAAACGTACTCGCGTCCCCCGTCGAGGATGTCCCAGCTCCGCGCGAGATCGGGGACGATCCGCGCGTCCGGGTCGAACGAGACGAGGTTCGAATGGATGAGCGAAGCGATCTGTCCCGACGAGACATCGACGGACAGGGCGGGATCGAGCGTCGTCGGTTCCGTCTGAAGCGCGAGCCGGAGCACCCGGTCGTCCCCGTGCCGCGCGCAGCCCGGGACCGCGCACGCGAACCAGACGCACAGCGTTATGATGGCGGCACGAAACATTCCGCTCACACCGGTCAGATCATCTCGGTCGTGAGAAGACGGTACTCGCCGCTCCCGATCACGTCCTCGAAGACGTAGGCGATGCCCTTCGAGTAGTAATACCAGAGCCGGTAATACGCGGCCGTGTGCTCGTCCTGCCGGTCCTCGACCTTGTCGGGGGCGCCGTTCTTGATGTAGATCTTGCCCATATCCGTCCGCCAGCCCGGCTGGTGCTTCGAGAGATTCGCGAGAACGTACTTCAACCGCTGGAGAAACTCGTCGAATGCCTCGTTCGTTTCGGTCGACGGCGTGGGGTCGCGCTTGCGCCAGAAAGCCGCCCACGCCTGCATCCGCTCCGCGGGGGGCGCGTCCTCAATGAGGCGGGCTTCCTTCTCATCCGCGACGATCGAGAGGATCTCCACGAGATCGCCGATTCGCGCGCCGAGGAGCGCCCGGTTGAAGATAACAGTGAACCTTCCTCCGGCCTCGCTCTTCTGGGCTCCGTCCGGCGTCTCCGCGATCGCCTCGACCTCGTACTCGCCGAGCACGAAGCCGTCGACGTTGATGTCGAGGCAGATGGAGGCGTGGCCGCCTTCGACGCGGTCGAAGGTCCGCCTCGCGTAGAGCACGATGATCCCCCGGGCGTCACGCACCCGCGCCGTGACCGCGAAGGGGGTCCCCCCGCCCGCGGCGGGGGTCACTAGTGAGCAGACGATCCGCGCCCATCCGTCGAGACTCCCGTAAACCGCGCCGGGATTGATCCGCGCCGTTCCGGCGGCCGGGGACGAGCACGCCGACACCTCGATCTCCCCGTCCCGCGGCTTCGGCGAGAGGGAGTCCCCCGTCTGTGTGTAGAAAACCGGGGACGATAGCTCCAACCGTCCCATCCCCTCCCCGACGACGCGCAGGGCCTGCTCCTCGGTGAAGCGCCGGGAGGTGTCGATGACCTCGATCGTCACCGTCGCATGGTACTCGCCGGCAACGGCGGGAAACGTTCTGCGCGAGACCGCCGCGAGCGCCGCCGACGTCGTCTCCCTGAAGCTCCCCGTCGCGACCGATTCCTCCCATACGTCGCCTCTCACTCGTTTGCCGTGTGTGTCCTTGAGCTCGAAATAGACGCGGTAGCGCGCCTCGTAGCGCTCTCCGCGCATGAAGAAGATGAGTCTCCGGTATGGTATCGACGTGGTCACGACGATCGCCGGCTTCGCGTTTTCGCCGAACTCCTGGCTGATCGAGAACTCGAACGCCGTTTCGTGCTGCGGCCGGCTGAAATCCTCCTGGCCGGCGGCGGGGGTCGAACGAGCCGCGCAGAAAACCGCCGCGATGAAAAGGAGCAAGGGGCTCTTGAGCATGGCGCACTCTCCCGTCTGGCGTGCCGGGGCACGCGGTTCCGGCAATCCGGTCCCGTCGAGTATAGCCACCCCGGAACCGCCCTGTAAAGAGATTACACCCGACCCCGCGGAAGGGTCATTCGTACCGGAGGGCGACGATCGGGTCCATCTTCGCGGCCCGGTTGGCGGGGTACATGCCGAAGATGATGCCGATTCCCGCCGAGAAGACGAACGCGACGACGATCCAGACGAACGGAAGGCTGTACGGAAAGCGGATGAGATGCGTCACGCCCTTCGCGGCGACGAGCCCGGAGACGATCCCGATGACGCCTCCCGCGCCGGTGAGCGTGGCCGCCTCGATGAGAAACTGCTGGAGGATATCGTGACGCGTGGCCCCGAGCGCCATCCGCACGCCGACCTCGCGGGTGCGTTCCGTCACCGAAATGAGCATGATGTTCATGACGCCGATGCCGCCCACCATGAGGCCGATGGAGGAGATGACGATGAGGACGAGCCCGATGTACTTCGTCACGTTCGCGATCATGTCGCGGAAGGCCTCGGAGGAGGTGATGTAGAAATCGTTGTCCGCGGCCGGATCGACCTTGCGCCGGGCGCGCAGGAGCGCCGTGATCTCGTCCTTGGCCGCCTCCAGGCTGTACTCGGGCTTCACCGTGGCTACGATCTCGTAGTCGTCCCATTTGCTCGAGAGATCCTTCTCGAACGTCGTGTACGGTATCACGGCGAAGTTGTCGCTGATGCTCCCGATGAAGTGCCGGCGGGATTCCAGCGTCCCGACGACCTCGTACTCGTTGTCGCCGATCCGCACCGGTTTCCCGATCGGATCCATGTTCGGGAAAAGGTCTTTCGCCGGCCCGAACCCGAGGACGACGGCCCGCCTCCGGCGGGCGATATCGAGCTCGGTGAGAAAGTTCCCCTCGTCCACCTGGACGCTGAACATGTACGGGAAGTTCTGCGACGTTCCGATCACCTGGATGAGGTTCGTGCGCTGGCCCTTGTACCGCAGCACGCGCATCCCCCCCTGGGGGCTGACCTGGAAATCGACGCGCTCGACGCTCCGGCACTCGTCCTGGATCGCCTTGGCGTCATCCGAGGTGAGCTTCTTCCGCCGCATGAGAGCCTCGAAATCGCGATCCCCCTGCATCGGGTCGTAGCGGGAGATGTTGAGGAACGGGCGGTTCGCGGAGAGGAGATCCTGGGTGATGCGCTTGCCGAGACCCGAGAGCACCGTGACCATGCCGAGCACGGCCATGACGCCGATGGCGACGCCGAGAATGAGGAGCCCGGAACGCATCCGGTGCGTGCCGATGACGTGGAGCGCCTGTCTGAAGTTCTCCCTCCATATCTCGGGACCGTGCCGGCCGGGATCGGCGCGCGGAGTTTCAACCATGGACGCCACCTACTCGTAATGGAGCGCCTCGACCGGATCGAGCCGCGCGGCCCGATTCGCCGGGTACGTTCCGAATATCAGGCCGATGCAGAACGTCACGATGAGCCCCGCCGCGACCGACCAGGGCGCGATCAGGTACGGGAGCGGCGAGACGAGCGAAATGATCGCGGCGATCGTGAAGCCGAGGATGATCCCGATCACGCCCCCGACGAGGGAGAGCGTGGTCGACTCGACGATGAACTGCCAGACGATGTTCGAGCGCCGGGCGCCGAGCGCCTTCCGGACGCCTATCTCCCGGGTGCGCTCCGTCACCGAGACGAGCATCACGTTCATGAGCACGATGCCCCCGACGACGAGCGATATCGAGACGATGAGGATGAGGGCGCTGAAGATCCGTTCCGAGATCTTCTGCCAGAGGGAAATGAGCTGCTGCGAGGTCGTGACGCTGAAATCGTTGTCCTCGAGCGGGCGGAGCCTGTGTCTGATGCGCATCGCCATCGTCGCCTCGTCAATCGCCTGCTGCATGAGCCTGATGTCGGCGGCACGGATCTTGATCTCGACCGATCGCCGCGACCCGTATGCCTTGAGGAACGTCGTCACGGGAATGTACACGAACCGGTTTCGCGATGAGCCGAGCACGGTGCCGAGATCCTTCACGACGCCGATGACGGTGAAGTGACGGTCCCCGATCTTGATCGTCTTGCCGACCGCCTCGCGCCCCTGGAAGAAGTGCTCGTAGACGTCCCAGCCGATGACCGCCACTGCGTTGCTCCGCTGCACCTCGAGCCGCGACAAGTGCATTCCGGCCACGAGGTCCGCCTTCTCGATGAGCGGATATTCCTCGGAGCGTCCCCTGACCTCGATGTTGTCGACGTACGACTCCCGGTAGGTCACGCGATCGTTTCCGTCGATCGACGCGCCGATCACGGAGCTCGAAGGAACCGACTGCCTCATGTACTCGACGTCGTTCAACCTGATCGGCTTGTTCCGCTCGATCGCCTTGAGAAACGCATCGAGGTCGGTGATCGCCTCGAAGAAATTGATCCGCTCGATCGTGAAGACGTTGCTCCCCTGCTCGGCGACCTCCTCGCTCACGTAGTGATCGATGCCGTTGATGAGCGAGACGACCGCGATGACGGACATCGTTCCCACGATGTTGCCGAGGAGCGTGAGAAACGTGCGCAGCTTGTTGTCCCGAAGGGCACGCAGCGCGATACGGATTCCCTCTAGTATGAGCATGGTTCGCGGCGAGGAACACGGAGCCGGGCTACTTCGCCTTTTCCTTTTCCTTGGGGCCCGTTTCGGTCTTCCCGGTGATCTTGACCCGCTGGCCGTCCTTGAGCTCGCGTATCGCCTTGAAGTTGCCGCTGACGATCATATCCCCCGTCTGGAGCCCCGAAACGACCTCGAAGTACTTCTGGCTCGAGATCCCCACCTTGACGGGACGGAACTGAGCCCTCCCGTCCTTCACCACGAACACCCCCTCGACGTCCTTCTCCCCGGCGCCGGTCTTCGCCGTATCCGTCCGGGCCGAGTCGGCGGGGGCCTTGTATCCCTTGAGGTCCCGGCGCCGCCGCGCCGTGAGGCTCTGAATGGGGATCGTGAGGGCGTCCTTCTTCGCCGCGACGGTGATCTCCGCGTCGGCCGAAAGGCCCGGCCGCACCTTCGGGATCGTATCGAGTATCGTGACGATGACCTTGAAATCGACTCCCTGCTGCGCGGCGGACGCGCCCGCGACGATGGGGCTGTTGCCGATCTCGGTCACCGCGCCCGTGAACGAGGTGTCGGGAAGCGCGTCGAGCGTCACCTTCGCCCTGTCCCCGAGCTTCATGTGCGTCACTTCCGTCTCGTCGACCTCGAGCTCCGTCTCGATCGTCGACAGATCCGCGATCGTCAGCAGCGTGGTCCCGGCGTTGTTCAGGGTGCCCATGATCGCGATCTCGCCCTCCTCGACGTTCCGCCGGGTGACGACGCCAGCCATCGGAGAGACGATCGTCACTTCCTTGAGGCTGTGGCGGGCGCTCTCGAGGTTGGCCTTCTCCTGAGCTATCTCCTGCCTGACCTCCTCGAGATGAGCGATCGCGACGTCACAGTTGGTCTTTGCCGCGTCGACCTCCTGGATCGTCCGGTAACCGCCCGCGAGCAGCGCCTGCGCGCGATCGCAATCGCTCTTCGCCTGCTCCGCCTGCGCGACGGCCTGCCGCTCGTTCGCCTTGGCGGCCTCCAGCATCGCTTCGAGCCGCGCGACGGTCGATTCGAGCTCGACCGGGTCGATCTGGAGCAGGAACTGCCCCTCCTTGACGTATTCCCCCTCCTTGACGGCGACCTTCGTGACCTTGCCGATCGTGCTCGCGCTGATGTCGACCTTCCGTTTCGGACGAATGCTCCCGGAGGCCTTTATCACCATCGTGATATCGCGCTTCGTGACGGCCTCCGCCTCCACGGGAAGGGCGTGCTGCCCCCGCGCCTTGAGGTTGACGATCACGAGGATCGCGACGACGACTGCGACCCCGATAAAGAGAAAGTACTTCTTCTTCATTGTCCCCCCTTGCAGAAACAGGGAAGCCCCCCCGCTTCCCGGTACCGGTCGAATGCGGGCCGCGCGCGGCCCGGCTACGGTGTCATCCTGGCGCCGTTCCGCACGTCCGAGGCGATCTTGCCGTCGAGGAGCCGCACGATGCGCTGCGTGTGCTCGGCGATGTACTCCTCGTGCGTGACGATCAGGATCGTGTTGCCCCCCTCGTGGATCTTCCTGAAGATGAGCATGATCTCCTCGCCCGTGCGGCTGTCGAGGTTGCCCGTCGGTTCGTCGGCGAGGATGAGAGCCGGGTTGTTGACGAGCGCGCGCGCGATCGCCACGCGCTGCCGCTGGCCCCCCGAAAGCTCGTTCGGCCGATGCGTCGCGCGCTCGATGAGGCCGACCGCGCGGAGCGCCTCCATCGCCCGTTCCCGGCGCATGGAGGCGGGAACGCCGCCGTACACGAGCGGCAGCTCGACGTTCTGGAGAGCCGTCGAGCGGGGAAGCAGGTTGAACGTCTGGAAGACGAAGCCGATTTCCTTGTTCCTGATCCGCGCGAGCTCGTCGTCCCCGAGGTTGCTCACGAGATTTCCGTTCAGGCGGTACGAGCCCTCCGTCGGCGTGTCGAGGCAGCCGAGAATGTTCATGAACGTCGACTTGCCGGACCCCGACGGCCCCATGATCGCGACGTACTCGTTCTTCTCGACGTCGAGATCGACGCCGGCGACCGCCTCGATCTGCGCGAGGCCGACCTCGTATATCTTCTTTATGCCCTTGGCCTCTATCAGCATTGCGCAACCCTCCCGGGCGGATGTGCTACCCGTATATTCTCTTCCCCGTTGCCACCGCGAGATCGGCCGTCGCGATGAGGAAATCACACTTGGCCCGGATGACGTCCGACTTCGCCTGCGTGAGGGCGACCTGGGCGTCGATCGTCTCGAGCATCGTTCCCGCGCCGACACGGTAGCGCTCCTCGGCGAGCCGGAGATCCTCGTTCGCCTGCTCGACCGTTTCAGTCGCGACCGACATACGTTCGCGCGCCTCGTTTATCGTCAGCACGAGCGTCTTGATCTGCCGTGTCGCCTCCAGCTTCGCCTTGTCGAGATTGTACTCGGCGATGCGGGCGTCGGCCTTCGCGTTCCCGACGTTCGCGCTCGTCTGAAAGCGGTCGAAGACATTGAGGCTGATGTATCCCGCCACGCCCCACGTGTATTCCGTATCGAAGAAGTTGAGATTCTTCGCCATCTTGCGGTCGTTCCAGGTGTATCCGAAATTGACGCCCAGGGACGGGAACCATCCGCTCCGGGCGGCCGCGACGCCCGCGTCCGCCGACTTGATATTGTACTCGAGGCTCTTGATGTCCGAGCGGTACGCCATCGCGTGCTCCATCTCGGAGTTGACGTCGATCTCCTTGAATTCGATCGTTATCGTCGTGTCGACGTCCATCGATTCGCCGTTGTCCATCTTGAGAAGCACCGAAAGATCCTGCTTCGCGACCTCGACGGCGTTCTTCGCCTGAATCTCCGCGAGACGCGTGTTCGAGAAGCGCACGCGCGCCTTGAGAACGTCCGCCCGCGTGGCGGAGCCGGCCTGGAGAAGCGCCTCGGTGCGCTCGAGGTTCTTCTTCGCCGACTCGGAGCTCTCCTCCTGCACCCTGAGGAGCATCTTGTCGCGAACGAGACCGTAGTAGGACCGGATGACCTCGCCCGCGATGACGTCCCTGCGGTACTTGAGCGACTCGCGCGCGGCGTCCCTGCTCGACATCGCCGATCGCACGCGGTTTATGTTACCCCCGCCGTCGAACACCGTGATGTTGGAGGTGATGTCGAAGGCATAGCTCGGATAGTCGAATCCGTCGCTCTGAACGGGGCGCCCCGAGGCGTCGAACTCCACCGACGACGGCCCGTAGAACCGGTGCCCCGTGGAGAAATCCACGGTGAACCCCGGGAGCATGGTCCCGTAGTTCATGAGAAGGCCGCTCTCGGCCTTGCGATAGCCCTCGCCCGCAATCGCGATATCGGGGTTGCTCTTCTGAGCGATCGAGATGCATTGATCGAGGCTGAAGACGGTCCGCTCCGGGGCGCACGAGGCGCCCTGCGGCACGCCTCCGAGCGCCAGCGCCGCCAGCGC
>JBEKAW010000118.1:0-8172 GCA_050015715.1 Candidatus Krumholzibacteriaceae bacterium | reverse complement strand
AGCACTATCTTGTCATGGCAGGGAGAACGCGCGCCATTCTCAACCCCGTCGGAAAGGCCCAGATCGACCACCTTCCCTCGGGATGGCTCCAAGGCGGGAGCCGTCTCGATCTTGTCCTCAAGCCGGGTGCGGACGGTTCCATTGCGGGGTCGGGCACGGCCGTTCTCACGGGACTCTTTTCCCCGTACTATCTGATGAAGGGAGCCGGAAGCGAAGCGGAGGATTTCGTGAAAGCGCGCGTGCGAGCTCTCTTCGACGGCGCGGAGCTCGTTGGCTGGAATCCGCAGGCTTTCGACGACAAAGCGGTGGAGATCGCGTTTGCCTTCACCGTGAAGCTGCCCGAAAAGAAGCCTGGTGAGCGCGTCTACCTCTCGGTGCCGAGACCGTTCGATGCGGCGCTTTCGGGGATCGACCGTGTCCGCGTCGAGCGATCGCTGTCGGCAGACGGGAACGCGACGGTGCCCTGCCAGCTCAACGTGTCATGCACGATGGAGCCGCCCAAGGGCTGGAAGATCGTAGCACTCCCGACTGAATCGAATGTGAAAAACGAGGTCGGCTCGGCCACCGTCTCCGTCGAATCGACGCCTGATGGAACGAAGACCTGCAAACGATCGCTTGCGTTCGAGGGTGCTCTTGTCCGCCCCGCCGATTACGCGAAGCTCCGGGCGCTCCTTCTCGCCTTCGGCGAGGATCGTCTCGTTCTCGAGAGGGAATGACGGGGGGGATCAGCTCGGATCGAGCTCGATCGTGTCGCCGACGTCGGTGGCGCTCTCGTTGAGCGTATTGGGGGGGAGCTCCACCGCGCTCACGGCGTGGCTCGAAGAATCTGCGACGCAGTCGGGCGGGAAGCTCCTGAACATCGTGACGACCCGGCCGTGCTGGTTGAGAAAGGCGATGTCGACGGGTTTGTTCAAGCCTACCGTGTAGATCGCCCGGCACGGCGCGATCCAGAGCGCGCAGTTCTTCGGTATCCCGCAGCGGTTCAGGAAGCGCAGTGTATTGTAGCAGTTCGAGTTCAGGGTCATGAGATGTTTCGCGATGAGCGTGCCGCGAGTCTTGTTGTGAACGGACATGGCGTATCCCCTTTACATCGAGCTTCCGATCATGAGAACCACGAGCGTCGCGACGGCGAGCTTGGCGCACCACGGGAGAACGCTTCCCTTTCTCACGGCTTCGCCGCTCGATGCCCCGGCCGGATAACCTGCCGCGCTGAGCAACCCCGCGGCCTCGCTTCCGTCCCTGCGCAGAATCCTCATCGCCTCGATTTCGACGAGGGCCGATTTCTCGTCGAGGGCGACCAGCCCCGCGCCTTGCGCAGAGGCCTCTGTCACGGTCTCGGCGTCCCGGGGCTGCGATTCGATCCTGAACATTCTCTGGATCGAGAGAAACGCCGTCGCGATGCAGAAGGCGATCGCATACTGAACGGCGCCGAGCGCTCCGCCGAGCGCGACCGACACAAGCACGTCGTTGCGCGACACGTATCCGAGGAGGAGGAGCGGGATCGTGAGAAAGAGCGCGGCGCCCGCGCCGGCCAGAGAGTAGATGAGGCCGTCAGTACCGTTGGTTATGCCGAACACGGCCGGCGCGATGACGAGCGCCGCGAGCGCGATGATGACCTGAAATCTGTGTTTCCCGATCCCGTAGAGAGCGGTCATGATGAAGATTGATGTGAGGACGTTCAGTACCGGCATATGCAGCCTTTCTCTTGACTCTCATGTTTCCAGAAGAACAAGTTGCGTTCCACCGTCGATCATGGAAAGGAGGGCGTTCGTGCGGAAGCGCGGCCGGGGAATGGCGCCGCGCGTGTAAGACCTTTGTTTCTCATGTAATGTGTGCTGAATGATCAGGCCGTCCGCGCCCGGAAAATGGGCTGCCCGTCGCGCTAACGTCCCTTTGCCGGCGAGTGAGCTTGCGGATTAATACCCAGCGGGAAGGCCGGTCACGGCCCCTCTGTGATAATTTTTCTCATGGAATAATCGCATCGGCGGGGGCGTTTCCCCGCGTGCCGGATCGTTCCTCAATGTTCCGCGCCGTTTCTCGCGAGAGCGAGAAATGCCTCCTCGACGCGCTTCATGTTTTCCCGCCACAGACCGCGCTCGCTCACGACGAGGTAGTTGATCTCGCGGGCGCTCGCGGCGAAATCGGGGCTCTCGAGCGCCTGGAGAATGGCCGCGGCGAGGGCGCGCGGAGTGCGTTCTTTCACGATGAGGCCGTTCTCCCCGTCTGTGATCCATTCCCGGTTCGCGGGAAGATCGGTGATGACGGGAATCGCCCCGCTCGCCATCGCCTCGAGGAGCGAGACGGACGTCGAATCCGATCTCGAGGTTGACACGTACACGTCGGCGGCGCGGAGCTCCCGGGCGATCTCCTCGCTTGAAAGCCTTCCCTTGAACGCGAAGCTCCGCGCGAGGTCGAGCCGGCTCACCCGATCTTCGAGGCGCGAACGATCGGGACCATCGCCGCAAACGACGAAGAGCGCGTCGAGTTTCTCCCGCACCAATGGCGCCGCTTCGACGAGGAGGCCGACGTCATAGATCGGGTGGAGGTTGCGCGTGCTCACGACGCGGGGACGGTCGCCGGCCGGTGGCGCCTCGGTAGACGCCGATTCCCGGCGGAGAAAGACGCGTTCGTCGATTCCCATGTACGCCTTGAGAATCTTCGCGGGGCGCGTGCCGATGGAGATCGCGATGCGCGAAAGCTCCTCCGCGTCCGTGATGACGAGATCCGCGCTCCGCAGAACGGAACGTATCTGGAGCCGGTGGACGATCGAGGCGGGGTAGTCGACGAGGAGATCGGAGCCGAGGCTCGAGACGGCGAGGGGGCGGACGCCGCTTCTCGCCGCGACGAACCCGTAGCCGCCGAGATAGAGGGCGCTCACGAGGTCCGGCCGGAACGTCCCGAGCTCCCTCTTGATGGAACCCAGGGCCGAAAGATAGCCGAAGAGCTTGGTCGGAAGGCGGCGCGTGAGCCGCCGCGCCGGAAACGGGCATCCTTCGACGGGCTCGAAGGAAAGGAGAAGCACGTCGTGTCCGCGCTCGTGGAAGTATCCGACCCAGCGCCTCACGTGATTGAGCGAGCCGTCACCGAGAAACGCGATCCGCACGCCGTGCTCCTTTGCCGCGGCGAATCGACCGCCGCCGCGCCCGTGAAAATGTATCACAAGGGGGGGCGATTTTGTTGTAGAATTGCATTCTCTCTCAAAGGAGGCTCACCGATGTTCAAGAATCACGCGTTTGGGAAGGCGCTTCTTTTTTCATCCCTCGTCGCGCTCCTCGCGTCCGCGCCGTCGTCGAACGGAATCTGCGCGAGCGTCGTTTCGCCCGGCAGGCCGGTTCACACCTTTTCGATCGTGGCCCGCGACTCGGTGACGGGAGACATGGGCGTCGCCGTGCAGTCGCACTGGTTCTCCGTCGGGTCCGTCGTGCCCTGGGCCCGCGCGGGGATCGGCGCCGTGGCGACCCAGAGCCTCGTGCTCGAGTCCTACGGGCCCCTCGGGCTCGATCTCATGGAGGAGGGGATGGGCGCGCGGGAGGCGCTCGAGAAGCTCGTCGAGGAGGACACGCACTCGGCCGTCCGGCAGGTGGCGATGGTGGACGCGGAGGGAAACGCGGCCGCGCACACGGGGGACTCGTGCATCGCCTTCGCCTCGCATCACATGGGGAACGGCTATTCCGTCCAGGCGAACATGATGCTCACCGACAAGGTCGTGCCCGCCATGGCGAAGGCGTACGAGACGACGCAGGGGGATCTCGCCGAGCGGATGCTCGCCGCGCTCGAGGCGGCGCAGAAGGCGGGAGGGGACATCAGGGGACGCCAGTCCGCAGCCATTCTCATCGTGCGCGGGACCGCGACGGAGGAGCCGTGGAAGGACGTCATCATGGACCTGCGCGTCGAGGACAATCCCCAGCCCATCGAGGAGCTCCGGCGCCTCGTCACGCTGCACCGGGCCTATGAATTCGAGAACCTCGGAGACGAGGCGATGACCGAGAACGATCTCAAGGCGGCCATGGACGCCTACGGCGAGGCGGCGAAGCTCGCTCCGGAGAGCCTCGAGCTCGCCTTCTGGCGGGGCGTTTCCCTTCTCAACATGGGACACGACGCCGAGGCGATCGCGATTCTCAAGACCGTCGTCGCGCGGGACGCGAACTGGAAGGAGCTCCTGAAGAGGCTCCCCGGGGCCGGGCTCCTCACCGTGGGCAAGGACCGCCTCGACAAGGTGCTCGCGGCTCTATGACAGGAGGGGAGGAGCCGTGCGTGTCATATCGGTCATGGCGGCGCTGCTCGTCATCGCGTCCGCTGCCCGCGCCTGCGATGCGGACGAGTGCGCGAGCCTCGCGGGTCTGAGCTGCCCGAGCATGCAAATTTCCGTATGCCCGCTGGGCGATTTCGAAATGATCAAGAAGGGATGCGGCGGCGCGGGCGACTATATCTGGGTCGAGATTCGTAGTAACTGCGACGGGGGTCCGACGCCCGGCATTCCACAGACCGACTTCTGGATCGGCTCATGCGACCCCGCCCACGAGCTGTGCCTTTGCGCCGCGGCGATCGTCGCCGATTCGTCCACCGGTTCGAACGGGCGAACGACCTTCTCGGGTGTCCTCAGGGCCGGCGGATGCGTTCCCAGCGGAGGAATCTGGATCATGTGTCAGGGCAGGCGAATCATGGCGAAACCCTGCCCGAACGTGAACCCCCTGTGCCTCAACATCGTTATCAAGGGTCCGGACCTGACGGGCGCCGGCGGCCATCCGGACTGCGTTGTCAACCTCTCCGACCTGGTTCCCTTCGGTTTGAGCTATAACAGGGGCATCGGACAGTCGGGCTTCAGTTCGTGCTGCGACTACAATGATGACAACCACTGCAACCTGAGCGACTTTGCTTACTTCTGGGCGCACTATCAGCACAGGTGCACGTGACCCCGGCGGGGCGCACTACGACGCAACATCGACGCGTGGTTTTAAACGAACATATCCTTCAGTTGTATGAACAATAGTGAAGACAGGGCCAATCAGGACGATGCGGATCTTGTACGAAGGGGTCGCGCGGGAGACCGGGGAGCGCTCGAGGCGCTCTTCGGCCATTATGAGGGCGCCCTGTTCGGATTCATCAGCCGTTTTGTGAGAGGCGCCGCGGAACCGTCCGACGTCTACCAGGAGATCGTGCTCAGGGCCATCGAGAATATCGACCGGTACAATCCGAAGCTGAGCTTCCGGACGTGGCTGTTCACGCTCGCCGCCAATCACTGCAAGAATATTCTGCGGTCGAGGGAGCAGCGCGGCAAGTTCCGCGCCGCCTCCGTGCAGCGGCTCGGCGAGGATGGGGAAGTGGATGTCATCGAGACCGCGCGGGATGCCTCCGCGGGCCCCGACGAGGCCGCGGAGAACACGGAGTTCGTTCAGGCTCTCGAGCGAGAGCTTCAGAATCTCCCGCCACGGCAGCGGGAGGTGTTCATTCTGCGTGAATTCAACGACATATCTTTCAGGGAGATCGCCGCGATTCTCAAGATTCCCGAGGCGACGGCGCGGTCCCGGATGTTCTTCGCGATCGATTATCTCCGCGTGCGGCTGAGGGAGTTCTCGGCCGGCGGCGTATCTTCCTCGCGGTCGGCCCGCGGGCATTGACGGAAGGTTGAAGCGCGTGTTCTGGAAGCCATCGAGCGGAACGAACGGCAGGGCGAGCGAGGGCGGGCCCGCGAACCCGGACTGTCTCGTGATTCGTGACGAGATAATATCCTCGGTCTCCGGAGCGTGTGTCGAGATAACCGAGATTGTCACGATTCACCTCGAGCAGTGCGACTCCTGCCGCGAGTGGGAAGCCGACTACCGGAGAATTCACGGGCTCTGCCGGGAATCCGAGGCGGGGACGTGCCCGTCGCGGCTGACCTCTTCGGCAATCCGCGCGTGCACGCTCGCGCCGGAGCGTCCGGGCGCGGCGCGCGATGTCACGACGGCGCCCGAGCGCATCGAGGTCCGCGACATGGGCGCGCTCCTCGTCGTTTCGCTCGCCGTCCTCGCCTTCAATCTCATTCTCGCGCTTTTCCTCGACGGGCGCGCTCGGGCGATCTACCCGGGAGTTTTGTTCGTCTGCATGCTCGCCTCGGCCGTCGCGGTATTTCGTGATTCGCATCGCCGGGGGATGAGCGCCGCTTTCTGGGCCGCGCTCGTGCCATTCACCATTCCCGCCGGTATCGTCGCCTACCTCGTCTGCCGCGCGCGCGGATCGTCGAAATGCCCGGCGTGCGGACGGACGGTTCCCGTGGCGGACCGGTTCTGCCCCGATTGCGGACACGCGCTCGCCGAGTTCTGCTGCGGCTGCGGAAGGCCCGTTCGGAAGGAGTACCGCGCCTGCCCGTTCTGCGGCACGCATCTCGAGGAGTGCTTTCCGCGCGAGGACCCCGGGCACGCAGCGTGCGGATGGTCGCGTGCCCAGATCATCTTTGTCGCGCTCGTGAATACGGCGCTCTTCGGGGTGTTCCTCGCCGCGCTTATGCGCGGCGTGTCGGTCGCCTCGCTCGGCATCGCGCTCGTCGTGGCCCTCGGCTATTTTCCGGTATTCAACTGGGTGGCTGTCGATTCGCGGCGCAGGGCCATGTCGACGGTGCCCTGGGGCGGTTTCGTCCTCGTTACGCTTTATATCGGGCTCGTCATCTACCTTGCGTGCAGGAAGGATGAACGTGTCGCCTGCCCCGTCTGCGGCTCCTATCCCCCGGCGAGTTTCAATTTCTGTCCCTGCTGCGGCTCCGTGCTCGGCGCCGTGTGCGCCTCGTGCGGCGCTCCAGCCGCGCGCGGGAGCCATTTCTGCACGTCGTGCGGGGCGCAGCGGTTCAGCCCAGACGCTTCCCCGCCGTCGCCGGGATCAGTCTTCCGTATTTGACCCCTTTCATCGCGGTGAGCTCGTCGGAGATCCGCTGCACGGCGCGGGGCGTCCCGCGGATCACCTTGGCCTCGAGGCAGTTGTCGTGATCGAGGTGGAGGTGGAGCGTCGTGACGATCTCGCCGTGATGCCCGTGCTCCGTTCGCAGAAGGCGCGACGAGAGCTCGCGCTGGTGGTGATCGTAGACGATGACGAGAACGCCTATGACCTCTCCCTTCACGCCGGCCCATTCCTCCTCGACGAGGGCGCCTCTCACGAGGTTGCGTATCGCTTCGGAACGGTTCGGATATTTCTTGCGCCGCACGTGGGTGTCGAGCTTCGCGAGGAGCTCGTCGTCCATCGAGACGCCGAATCGGGTGGTGCTCATCTGTTCTTGTCCTCCGTGTAGTGCGAATGGCGGAAGGCGGCCGGCGCCTCCCGGTGCGAATGCGCGTGCGCGTGAATGAGACCGGCGCTCTCGAGAAGCGCCGTGTCGGCCAGCGCCTGCTCCACGGAGCCGATGAAGAGCGGCCGCTTCTCGCGGCCGAGGATGACCGCCGCGTCCCCGATGTGCCGCGCGAGCATGAGATCCTGCGTGGCGACGACGAGCGTCTTGCCGCGCGCGGCGAGATCTATCAGGATATCGATGAGAATGCCCTCCGTCGCGGGGTCGAGATTCGCCGTCGGCTCGTCGAGGAGGTACGCGTCGAGGTCGAGCGTGAGGATCGAGGCCAACGCGACGCGCTTCTTTTCGCCGCCGCTCAGGTTGTACGGGTAACGCTCCGCGAGAGCGGCGATGCCGAGAGCCGCGAGCGCCGCCTCGACGCGTCGCGAGACCTCCTCCTCGGCGAGCGCCTGCTGCCGCGGGCCGAACGCGAGCTCCTCGCGGACGGTCGGAGAGAAGCATTGGATGTCGGCGTCCTGGAAGACGAGCCCGACCGCGCTCCTGAAGCCTCTCCGGAATCGCTCATCGTCGAGCGCCTTCGCGGAGAGGGTGCTCCCGAAGGCCGTGACGGCGCCCGCTTGCGGATAGACGAGCCCGTCGAGGATCGCAAGCAGCGTCGATTTGCCGGAGCCGTTCGGTCCGAGAAACATCGTGCAGCGCCCCCGCGGTATATCGAGACGCTGGATCTCGATGCCGCGAATCTCCCCCGGGTACGTGTAGGAGATTCCCCGGAGCTCGAAGGCGGCCGCGCCAGGGGGCTCCGGCGCGGCCCCCGCTCCGCTGCCGCCGCGGAGGTCCGGGTCGCCGGCGCCGCCGTGCGCGCCGCCCCCGCCCTTCGCGGCCATGTCGTCCGCGCCCCCGCCCGTAGAAGCCGCGCC
>JBEKAW010000117.1:0-8192 GCA_050015715.1 Candidatus Krumholzibacteriaceae bacterium | reverse complement strand
GACCCCGCGAGCGGCGAGCGCGGCGATGACCTCACGATCGCTCGAGCCGCAATCCACCGAAACGACGAGCTTGAGACCGACCTCGAACCCGCGGTCCATCACGCGAGACGCGAGCCCGTAGCCGTCCTTCGCGCGGTCCGGCACGAAGAAATGAACGTCGGCGCCGAGCCGCGCGAGCACCTCGAAAAGAAGCGCCGTTCCGCAGACTCCGTCGGCGTC
This sequence comes from Candidatus Krumholzibacteriaceae bacterium, assembly GCA_050015715.1. Lineage (GTDB taxonomy): Bacteria > Krumholzibacteriota > Krumholzibacteriia > Krumholzibacteriales > Krumholzibacteriaceae > SSS58A. Next base: position 7,973 of record JBEKAW010000117.1, on the reverse strand, counting down.
GTAATCCCCGTGGATGAGAATGCGCTCGTGGCGCGTGATCGTCTCGTGGAGCAAACGAGTCGCTGGTCCCATTTCATTGAAGAGGAACGGATCGTGGAGATTCTCGAGCGAGGGGTTCAGGAACCGGACGCACTCCTCGACGGTCTCGATCCCCCTCGTGGCGAGAAGCCGCGCTTCGAGAGGGCTCAGGAGAAGCGTCCGGCAGAGCTCCCGCTCGAGGCGCTCATCGACCGGTTGGGTTTCCCAGACGTGCATCGCGTTTCGTGTCTTCCCCGGGGAGCGCCCCCGCAAATCATGAGCGACGGCAAAGAAGACTTGTAAGCCGGGTTCTGTACCCTGTGCGGGTGGTGATCATTTGTCTCGGGCTGACGTTGCCGGCAGCCTCTAGCGACCTACCCGAGAGTCTGGCGAAGCGGGCCGCTTCTTCTCTCCTATTTGGTCTTTCTCCGGGTGGGGTTTACCGAGCTGCCGCCGTCGCCGGCGGCACTGGTGAGCTCTTACCTCGCCTTTTCACCCTTACCTCCCGTGAGGGAGGCGGTGTGTTTTCTGTGGCACTTTCCTTGGGGTCACCCCCACTGGGCGTTACCCAGCACCCTGCCCTGTGGAGCCCGGACTTTCCTCGAGCGCTCTCGCGCCGCGATCACCCCGTCTACTTTGCCGTCGCCGCACTTCCAAGTCTGATCGCCGCGAATATAACACGGGGAGGCGAAAAGGTAAAGCGCGAAGGCCCTCGCGGGCGGAGCTCATCGGCCGGCCCGGCCTTCGGGACGTCAGGCGTCGATGACGCGGTTGAGGGCCTCGTTCGCGAGCCGGTCGGCATCGCGGTTCTCCTCACGCATCACGTGCTCGAAGGAGCACCGCGAGAAATGGCGGGACTGCTCCGCGACCTCGCCGGCCAGCGCGGCGAGCTCCGCGTTCTTCGTCCGGTAGGCGCCCGTGAGCTGCTTCATAACGAGCTCGCTGTCGAGGCGGACGGTGAGAGCGCGCACGCCGAGCTCACGGGCGAGCTTCATCCCCTCGATGACGGCCCGGTACTCGGCGACGTTGTTCGTCGCCCGTCCGATCTTCTTCCCGACGGAGTAGAGCTCCTCGCCCGAAGGGAGGCGGACAATCACGCCGACCGCCGAAGGTCCCGGATTCCCCCGCGAGGCGCCGTCGACCTGGAGAATCGCGTGCTCGGGTCCGCGCGGGCCGTCCTGCGGGCGTCGAGCTCCGTCCCCGGCCCGGCGGGCCGTCCCCGCGGGTTCGTCGTCGAGGGACCGCGCGAGGTCCTCGAGCGCGAGGCGCGCCTTCGCCGCGGACGAAAAACCGCACGCGCTCCAGCTCTCCTCGAGGCCTTTACCCCGCGCGAACTGCATGAGAAGCATGGTGAGACGTTTCATAGGCATCGAGAGGCAGCGGACTACTTGGACTCGTAGTAGACGAGGATTCTCCCGCACACCTCGCACTTCAGGATCTGATCGTTCTTGCGCACCTCGTGCGCCTTCTGGGGGGGCACGCGCGAGTAACAGCCCTGACAGATGTCAGAGACGAGATTTGCGACGCCCGAATCCCCCTTCGCGGTAAGGATCCGGCTGTACAGGCGGCGGATATCCTCGGATATGTGAGGAAGGATACGAAGCTTCTCGTCTTCGAGGATCTTGAGAGAATCTTCGGCCGCGCCCATCTCCTGCTCGAGCTTCTCCTTCTCGGCGACGAGCTTGCTCCTGTCGCTGCCGATTCTGTCGGTCAGTATCTTGATCTCTTTTCTCCTCGCCTCGCCTTCCTCGAGGATAACGAGCATCCGCTCCTCCGCCTGATCGATCTTCTTGTTGATGTACTCGATCTCGGCGTTCACCGCCCGGAACGTCTTGTTGTCCTTCACGAGCCGCTGCTCTTCCTTCTTCTTCGCGAGCTCGCCCTGATGCGTCTTGAGATCCTGATCGATGTGCCGCTTTTCCGCCTCGAGCTTGTCGAACACCTGCTTCGTCTCGCTCAGATCCTCATCCATCCTTCGCACCTCGCGCTCGAGCGCCTTGATGCGGGGAGGGATGGACCCGAGCACCCGTTTCCTCTCCTTGATCTCCGTGTCCTTCTTGACGATCTGGATGAGGAACTGGATGTCCTCCTCGAGAGCCGGCATAGATCATCCTTTCTCAAAAAAAGAATGCTTCCCACGAGGGAAGCATTCGCCTAATCCCGGAATGAGGAACCGGACGCCGCGCTCCCGATTCCCCCGATGACTTTTCAAACGTTCGATGACTCGCGACATCCAAGCCCCTCCCCGCGCGCGTTCGATCACGTGCAATAAAACGTGCATTTTACAGAAAGCCGATGGCGCGGTCAAGGGATTTCGTTCGAGAAAAGGCGTCCCCCGGTCCTCCCGGGCGACGGGCCGGGAATCAGAGATCCCCCGCATTCTCGAGAGTCTGGAGCCCCGTGAAATCGTACGAGAAATCCTCGATTGTCCAGGTGTCGCCTCCGTCGCGCGTTCTGAGAAGAATCGAGTGCTTGTAGAGCCTGGTCCCCACCTGCTCGTCGGGACCGCGGCCGGCGACCCAGCCGTTCGAGCCATCGAGAAAACAAACGCTCCTCAGATCCTTTACGCGCGTGTCGTTCGGCGTCACGTTGACCCATGTGGTCCCGCCGTCCTTCGTCCTCAGGATGGTCTTTCCGCCGACAGCGAACCCGTACGTGCCCGAGAGAAAGCGGAACTCGCGGACTGTCGCGACCGCGACCTGGGTCGCCCAGGTCTCCCCGCCGTCCGTCGTCTTCATGATGACGCCGCCCCCCGCCCACCCCGTCAGGCGATCGATGAACGAGATGACGAGAACCGTTCTGAGCGTCGATGCCTTGGCGCCCTGAACCGGCGTCCAGGTCGCGGCCCCGTCCGTCGTGCGGTAGAGAATCGAGGGATCGGGATCCGTGTAGCGGCTTCCCAGGACGTAGCCGGTGCTGTCGTTCGCGAAGCTCATCCCCCACGCCCCGCGGTAGGGCACGACGGGAAGCCAGTTGTTCACCCAGCTTGTCCCGCCGTCCAGCGTCTTGTATACGCCGTGATAGCCGAGAACGTATCCGAGATTCCGATTGAAGAACGCGAGCCGGTAGAAGTCCTCGTCGACCGGCAGTCCCGTCTGCCCCGCGGCCGCCCACGTCGCGCCGCCATCGACGGTCGCGCGAATCGTGCCGCTCTTGCCGACGACCCACCCGGTCGAACGGTCGATGAACTGTATGCCGTTGAGATTTCCCGTGTCGAGGACCTCGCCCTTCCACGTCCTTCCGCCGTCGCCGGTCTCGATGACCGTGCCGAGCGCGCCGGCGATGCATCCGAAGTCCGGGTCATGAAAGTACACGTCCGTCGCGGCGCAGATGATGCTCTTCACGGGAGGTTTCTCGGCCGGCGCGGTGACGTGATCCTGCGAGCACGAATGGATCTCGAAATAGATGAAGAATATGATGCAGAGCGCCAGCAGTACGCTTCTTCTCAGTTGCATTTTCATCCCCCGTTTGCAAAAGTGCGATTCGCACGGAACCGGGGCTATGCCGGTCGCGACGGAACGGGCCTCATAAGTCGCTATTCAGCAACGAGTTGGCGTCGATCTGCGGCGCCCGTGATTCCCTGGAACCCGTTGCCCCCGTGCACGATAACCGCATGCGCAATCTTCGCGCCTGGACCTCGGGGGGAACCGGACAAAATCAAGTGCGCATCGAGGGGGGAACCGGAGCCTAGCGCAGCGGCAGCTCCATGAAAACGGGGCACTCGCAGGGGTTGAAACGGTACGGAGCGCATTCCGTGAAACCGAGCGAGGCATAGAGCGCGTTCGCCTCGGTCATCGATTGCAGGGTGTCGAGCTTGAGCGACGCGTATCCGATCTCCCGCGCCCGCTCGATGACGGCCTCGGCGAGGGCGCGCCCCGCTCCCCGCCCCCGGTGAGCCGGCTCGACGAAAAGCCGTTTCATCTCGCAGACGGCGTCGTCGATCGGCCTGAGGGCCGCGACGCCGGCCGCCTCTCCGTCGACGAAGGCGACAATGATCGTGCCCCGGGGGGGCGCATATTCGCCGGGGAGCGTCTCGAGCTCCAGGTCGAAACCCTGGAAGCAGAGATCGATGTCGAGGGAGGAGGCGTACTCCTCGAAGAGTCTCCGCACGAGAGGCATCTCCTCCGGCGAGCTCACATGAACGAGCTTCAGCATGCCCACTCCGATCGCGCGGAGGCGATGAGGTCGCGGACGGGTTCAAGCGAATAGCATGGTGGGCCCACCAGGGATCGAACCTGGGACCGACCGGTTATGAGCCGGGAGCTCTACCGCTGAGCTATGGGCCCACGAATCTCGCGAGACCGCATGGGACGAGCGGCCGGGAACGCCCCGGACGATACCATCGCGTTTCCGGCGCATCAACCCTTTTCGGATCAGACGTCTATGTAGCCCTTGAGTTTTCTGCTGCGGCTCGGATGCATGAGCTTGCGGAGCGCCTTCGCCTCGATCTGCCGCACGCGTTCGCGCGTCACGCTGAAGATCGTGCCGACCTCCTCGAGCGTGCGCGGCGTGCCGTCGCCGAGACCGAACCGGAGACGAACGACCTTCTCCTCGCGCTTCGTCAAGGTCGCGAGCACCCGGGATACCTGATCGCGCAGCATCGCGTGCGCGGCGGACTGATCCGGCGCGGAGGCGGAGGTGTCCTCGATGAAATCGCTCAGGTTGCTGTCGTCGTCCTCGCCGATCGGGCGGTCGAGGGAGATCGGCTCGATGCTCGCCTTCATGACGCTCTTCACCTTGCCCACCGGATAGTTGAGCCGGCGCGCCACTTCCTCCGGCGTCGGCTCGCGGCCGAACTCCTGGACGAGCTTGCGCTGGGTCCGGGACACCTTGTTGATCGCCTCGATCATATGGACGGGCACGCGGATCGTGCGCGCCTGATCGGCGATCGCGCGTGTGATCGCCTGGCGGATCCACCACGTCGCGTAGGTGCTGAACTTGTAGCCCTTCCGGTAGTCGAACTTGTCGACGGCGCGCATGAGCCCGCTGTTGCCCTCCTGGATGAGGTCGAGGAACTCGAGCCCGCGGTTCGTATACCGTTTCGCGATCGAGATAACGAGGCGCACGTTCGCCTCGATCATCTCCTGCTTCGCCTTCTGCGAGCCGCGCTCCCCTTCCCTGATATCCTGCACGATCTTCCTGAGCTGATCGTAGTGCACGTTCTCCTTGCTCTCGATCTGGTGGATCGCCCGTTCGAGCTCCTTGAACTGAGCGACGAAGCTCTTGAGCTCGGCCGGCGACCATTTCACTTTCTTCTTGAGCGCCTGCTTCTCTTTCGTGCTCCCGCCGCCGAGGATCTTGATCGCGCGATCCACGGTCTCGTGATTCATCCCGACGAACTTCTCGTACTCGTGCACCCGCTTGTTGTGCTGCTCGATCCGCTTGAGGACCTCTTTGATCTTCTCGACGAGCCGCTCGAGCTGGAGGGGGTTGAGCTTTATCTTCCGGTACTCCTCCTGGAGCTTGCGGTTTCGCATCTCGAGCTGCCGCTGAATCTGCGCCGCCGCCGCCGCGGGGTGTTTCTTCTTGAGCTTTGCCTCGAGATCGACGACCTCCTCGCGGAGCTTGATGATGCGCCTCAGGATGCCCGCGTACTTCTTGAGCTCTTTGCGACCCGACAGATGCGGATGGAGACCGCCCGTTTCGACCTGGACGAGATCCTCGAGCCGGAGCGTTCCCTTCTCGAGCCTGTCGACGTAGCGTTTGAGCTCCTTCGTCGTCGCGTTGAGTCTGAAGACCGCCTGGAATATCTTGAGGTGCCCGTCCTCTATCCGCTTCGCGATCTCGATCTCCCCCTCGCGGTCGAGGAGCGGCACTTTCCCCATTTCGCGCAGATACATGCGCACGGGATCATCGTAGCGGACCGTCGTGCTGAGCATCTCTTCGGACTTCTTCGCTTCCTTCTGCTCGCGCTTCTTGCGCGCCTCGAGCTTGAGGATCGCCTTCTCGCGCGTATCGAAGAACTCGATGTTCTCGTCGCTCAGCCGGTCGTAGAGCTCGATGATCTCGTCGGGATCGAACCCGGCGCCGACCAGCTCTTCGATCTCCTCGTTGAGAACGTACCCCTTGTCCTCCGAGACCTTCTTTATCTCCAGCAGAAGCTCTTCAATCCTGTCGGTTTCCATCAGTCGGGATTTCCTCCTTGAGATCCGCGCTCCCTCAGCTTACGGGACAGCAGCCGGTACGCCTGCGTTATCTCCCGTATCTCCTCCCCGGCGCGCGCTCCCCCCTCCGCCTCGAGCGTCAGCAAGCGCTTCTTCATGAGCTCGAGCTCTTCCTTGAGAGCCTCTTTCTTGATCCACGTGAGCGTATCGGTCAGGAATTGCTCCTGAGGTCCCGGCGGAAGCTGGAGGAGGGCGACCTCCGATGCCAGCCTGCTCAGCTCCGGGTCCTCTATTCCAGCGGTGAAGGCGGAGCTGCGTATATCAATATGACTTTTTACGGCTGAGTCAAGGGCTTTGTAATAATCCATGAACAGGGTCCCCTCGAGATCCCCGATGTCGAGATTGTCGAGTATCATACGCGCGTATCGCTCGTTCTCGAGGCCCAGGCGGAACAGCAGCTTCTGGTGCTTGTCCCGCAGGCTCTCCTTTTCCGGAAGCCTCTCCGGAGCCTTCTCGGCCCTTCCGCGCGTCTTGAGCCCCGCACGCAGCGTCCCCACCTGCACGTCGAACAGATTCGCTATTTCCTGAAGGTACAGATCCTGCCTCACCGGGTCCGGGACCGAGGAAAGCGTCTCCAGGAGATGCCTGATAACCTGCGCCTTCCGGTACGTGGTCCTCGTGCCGCTCAGAGCCTCCTTCTGGAGAAAGGTAAAATAATTGGGAGCAGAACGCATGTACTCGCGCAGTTCCTCCGCTCCCTTTTTTCTTACGAAACTATCAGGGTCTTCACCTTCGGGAAGCACGACGATATTGGACTCAAGGCCGACGGTGACGAGCTCGTCCGCCGCCCTGACCGATGCACGGATACCGGCGCGGTCCCCATCATTGATAATATATACATGATTGGCGTATCGTGCAAGGAGCCTGCCCTGATCCTGCGTAAAAGATGTGCCGCAAACTGCACAGACATTGCGAAACCCATTCTTCCATAACATTAGATAATCCATGTAACCTTCAACAATTATGGCACTTCCACTTTTTCTGATACCATCTTTCGAATGATTGAGCCCGTAAAGCATTCTCCCCTTGAAGTATATGTGGCTCTCCATCGTGTTGAGGTATTTGGGCTCGGAATCGTCCAGAACCCGCCCCGCGAGCCCCACGAAGCGGTTCGACAGGGATTCGAGGGGAAACATCACCCTGTTCCGGAAATAGTCCCGGTAGCCGCTCCCTCCCCTGCTTTTCATGACGAGATTGAGCTCGAGGAGGATGTCCCGCGAGAGACCGGCATCCATGGCGGCCCGGTAAAGGGAATCCCAGCCCGAGGGGGCGAACCCGAGCGAGAATTCATCGACCGTCTCGCGATCGATCTCGCGCCGCCCGAGGTATGATCTCGCGGCCTCGGCTCCCTGACCCTCGTCGAGCATCTTCCGGTAGAAACGAGCGGCGAATTCCATCGCGCGATAGTACGGCTCGAGCTTCTCCTTCCGGTCGCCTCCCGAGGAGTACCGGTCGACGTCGATGCCTGCGTCCTTCGCGAGACGCTCGACCGCCTCGATGAATCCGACCCCTTCATACTCCATCAAGAAATGAAACGCGTTTCCGCCCTTGCCGCAGCCGAAACAGTGGTAAATCTGCTTCTCGGGATTCACCATGAAGCTCGGCGTCTTTTCGCCGTGGAAGGGGCACAGCGCCTTGTAGCTCCGCCCCGCCTTCCTGAGGTCGAGGTACGAGCCGATGAGCTGCACGATGTCGGTGCGTTCCCGGATCTCCTCGATGATCTTCTGCGGAATCATGTCCCCGCCCCGTTCGAGCCTACGTGAGATCGACGACCGCGACGCCGTCCCCTCC